>NZ_JBFTQB010000210.1:0-8068 GCF_056398785.1 Paenibacillus sp. 01T422
GATCACGGCTAATAATAAAACGCCCATTACAACGGACGTACCCGTCAGTCCAAAGCCAAGATTAACGTTAAGGAAGTCAGCAGCAGTCTCACCAATGGTGGTACATAAGATTTTTATTATCCAGAAATAAATGGTGACTTCTGGTACCTTGCTTAACAAGGTTTTCGTTTTATTTGATTCCATTTTTTTCTCCTTTGAAGGACTTTTCTAGGTACAGACTTACTGTAAATGCTTTACATGAAAAAATGATGAGAATTCGAACTTTCTTGAAGATCTAATGATTTCTCTCATAATATTCTCATTGGTTATCTTTATAGTAGTAAAGTATATAGGTCGTCACCATCACTGACGCTCATGATTGCCGCGGATAGTGGTAAGTGAATTCACCATGGGATTACGATCAGTTCAGTTATAGTCTCCACGAGTGGAGCAAGTTGCCGTACTTCACTATAAGCAGGAAGTCTTTGAGATATAAGGGTTTTGCTTTATGGAAAATAAAAATAAAAAGTTGGATTTTTGTAAATAATAGGGGAATCATTGTGTCTATTTAAGAGAAATTTAAGAAATAGTTCACATGGAGTAAAATGATTAATTATTATGCTATCTAACAATAGGACAGATAAGGCGAGTAATACTTACTAATTTATCTGTAGGGCAAGTATAAGAAGTATTCTATGAAAATACGGAAACTTGAATAGGATGAATTCATTTGAAAAGGAAGCAAAAGCTAATAAGTATCATTGGTCTGCTCATCATCTCTGTGTTCATTGGTTATTATTTGTATCTGTTACATTCGGGAGAAGCACAAATCCTTATAAATAAAATCAGAGGCATTGGATTTATGGGTATCCTTATTGGAATAATCATACAGATAGTTGCTAATATAATTCCTGTCCCAGGTGAATTTATTTCAATTATACTCATGGAAATTTATGGTCCGATATGGGGAGGTTTTTTTTCGTGGATAGGTGGGCTAGGAGGTGCGATAGGTGCTCTATATTTGACAAGATGGGTTACAAAGCCCTTTTTCGGTAAAATGGCTGAACCCTTTCTGCATAAAATAGATGAATTCGCCAAGAAGCATCGAACACTTGGGTTATTATTCATCAGGATCGTACCATTGGTCCCCTACCATTTTGTAAATTACGCCTTGGGTTTCTTGAATGTAAACATTTGGAGCTTTATTTGGACTACTGGTCTAGGCATTCTGCCATATACAATAGCAGTAAGTGGCATTTATGCAGGTGCACGTAAGGGTTCATTAGTGTGGGGAGCATTGGGGATCTTCTTATTTTTAGTACTGTTGGGATTAAGTTGGTTGTTGAAAAGCAGGAAAAGAAAAATAGAAGTAAATTGACATAAAGAACATCCACCACAAAGACACTCGCACTATTATGTGGTGGATGGCATATTGCATCCGGGGGCGTCGCTTATTAGGAAGCTTCTGGTGAAAGGCGTCCTGTTTTACGTTGACACCAAGCATATAAAGCATCATACATAACCGACTGCAGGTTAATCTTCTCATGATCACTGATACCGAGGTAATGAAAGCCGAAGGCAATCGCTCGCAGCCCAGCAGACTCAGGTGTGATATCTATATCTACGGGAATGTCAGCTCCGTGAATGATGGAACCCATCTTGACAAGCRCCGGGTCATCATCTAAGCCATATTTCAGTAAAAAAGATTCGAAACTGCAGCGCCCCTGATGATGACCGAGCTCTACGCCTTTCATGTCATACGGGATCCCATCCGTAATATCGGAAGGATTTGTATGATTGGGCACGAACGCGAATTCTGCATCCTTATCGATAAAGCGTTGTATAAGCCATGGACAGGCTACTCGTTCTACGTTTCCATGCTCTCTTGTTACCCATTTCATTAGCTGGTTCCCCTTATGCATATTATTATGGAAAGCGTTGATTCAACAGCTTTCGGCAATGATCGATCTGCAATTGTAATCTACGTCCGGATTCTGACTCAAAATAATCTCTGGCTTCGATCGCTTGAAACGAGCGCTGCAATTTTCGGAAATCATCTCTGACTTTTAGCGCTTGGGCTGCACTGAACTCCCATTCTTCTTCTTCCTCCAGCGTTTCCAACATTCGTTCGAGTGCAGGATTCAATTCACGATACTCCGCATCGCGAGTTTCATTGAACTGTTGAACCATCTCCGCATCTTTCTCTTTGGAGAAGGTCGTGGAATGAAAGGTGAACTCTAGACCGCCGAATTCGACGACCTTCTCTGCAAGCACTCCAATAAATAGTTGAACATCATCTGTATCGGGAACGATACAAACGCCATCTTGTAAATAAAGTGCACCGTATTTCTTGATTTCTCTCCACACATAAGCACGGTATTTCGTTGGTTTAGATGGTAGCTTGTATATAAATACGATCCAGTTCACCTTAGAAGACACCCTCCAATTTTATAATCCCCTATCTATAAAATAAACCATTTACAAAAACTTATAACGACTGTTACAATGTAACCATTGTTATAAATTCCCTGACCTATTATGATAAAAAAAGGAGTAGATCTTTTATCTTAGGAGGGAATTTTCTTGAAGAAATTTCATGTTGTTACATTAGGTGCGGTTTTTACAGCTGTAACAGTTTTGTCAACGGGGTGCGGTTCATCTGCCTCAAAACCGGCAGGAGAAGCTGCAAGTACCCCAAGCACTGCTGTTTCTGATTCTACCACAAAGGCGGTCTCAACGGCGAGTGCGGTTCCTGCATCCAGTGGAGACAAAGAATTAGTTGTCTATTCGGCGGTAGGTTTTGATCAAGTCATAGCAGATGCATTCGAGAAAAAGAGTGGTATTAAAGTAAAGCTAGTTGATGACTCAACAGGACCGCTTTTAGCCAAAATTCAAGCTGAGAAAGCGAATCCACAGTGGGACGTTACTTGGTTCGATGGTCCCTCCAGTATGCAAGGCCTTGATGATCAAGGGCTGCTTAGCAAAGACTACATACCTGCCAATGTCAACTACACCGATCTTGGTAAACAACTCGTTCCAAAGGATCATGCCTACAACCCTATTACCGTCTCAGCTGCAGGTGCAATCGCTTATAATACTGACCTTGTTAAGACGGAGGACCTTCCGAAAGATTGGTCTGATTTATTAAAGCCTGAAAACAAAGGCTTTGTGGCAATGAACAACCCTAGCATTTCTGGTCCGACCTACTCTGTTGTGCTTGGTTTAATGCTCCTGCAAGGCGGCATTCCACAAGGTCAAAATTTTTTCACCAGTCTGAAGACTAACGGTTTGAATATTTTTGACAAGAACGGCCCGACTTTAACCAATTTGGAAAAAGGAAACGTCAAATTCGCAATCGCCCAAGACTCAGCAATTATTGATAAAATCACAAAGAAAAGCCCTATGAAGCTGATTTACCCAGCCTCTGGTGTAACTACACTCAGCAGCAATATGGCAATTAGCACGAAAGCTGCTCATATGGATGCAGCAAAGAAATTTATCGACTATGTATTAAGTGTTGAAGGGCAAAATGTAGCCGTTGCTTCCGATGCCGCTGATGCTAATTTTCAACCGATTATTAATGGGGTAACAGGCAAAACAAACATACGACCTGATGGCATTAAGTGGAATACAGAAGATCCAGTCGTTGGCGCTCAGCACGAGAATGAAGTAAAACAGTGGTTTACGCAAAACATTGTCCAGAAATAAGATGAGCAGAGTTCAAGTTCAGAAGTTATTTCTGATATGGCCTAGCATAATCGTGCTGTTGGGGCTTATCGCTTATCCGTTAGGAACAATTCTGTTGCAGAGTGTGTTTCCTGATCTTGTGAACTCGGGCTTCGGTCATGCTTCCTTGTTGCCATTTCTTACTGTGCTTAAGAATTCATATACGTATAGATCGATTATGGATGCCTTGCTTTTTGGTGGAGCGACAGCTGTCTTGACTGCTGTATTTGGCACATTCTTTGCTGTTATGGTGCATCGCAAGAAAATTTACGGTCTTAAGCTAATCAATTTGATCATCTGGTTGATTTTTTTTACCCCTTCATATCTTGTGGCAGAAGGTTGGGTTCTCATGATGCAGCGTCACGGTATTCTCAGCGTGATGCTCGGAATCCCAAACGGTGGGCTTGATTGGTTTTTTACTCCAGGGGGATTAATCGCAGCAATGTCTTTTCGGTTGTTCCCCGTCGTTTATTTATCCGTTCTAAATGGTCTAAGAGGGTTGGGGCCGGAGTATGAAGATGCGGCTAGAATACTTGGGGCGAAGTCCTTTCTTGTCTGGATGAGGATCAACATCCCGCTGCTTTTCCCGGCAATTTTAGCCGGTGCTACGCTCTCGTTTGCTGAATCAGTCAGTGATTTCGGATTTGCCACAGCGCTTGTTCCACAGGCACACATCCCACTTCTGACTTATTCGATTTTCACAGCACTTAACCAAATGCCTGTAAATTTCTCACAAGTGGGTGTGCTGTCGATCGTTTTGATCGGAATTATCGCAATTGCTTTGTGGAGTCAAAAATTTATTCTAGGTAAGGGTTCTTACAGTATTATTCAGAACCAAATCCGTGTGCATCGCGAGCAAAATGGAAGGAACATGCTTTGGACTGTCTGTGGCTATTTGTTCATTTTTGTAGCATTTATCATTCCAATGGGTGGCGAAGTCATATGCTCATTTCTCAAAAATGCCAATGATCCAATTAATGCATCCAGTTTTACATTTCAGCACTATGCGAAGGCGATTCATCAGGGCAGTGAGTCCTTGCAAGCCATTGAGAGATCAATCTTCTTGTCTGCGGGTGCGGCGTTGGTTGCTGCTTTACTCGGCGTAGGACTTGGGTTCGTTATTTTACGAGGAAAAGGCATTAGTACTAGGGTCTTGTATATTCTAACCATGTCCACACTTGCTATCCCAGGCATTGTTCTCGCTGCGGGCTATGTGTTTGCATGGAACGCGCCTTATTTAATACCGTTGCATTTAAATTTTTATGGGACCCTATTTTGCGTATATTTGGCCTACTTGGCCGGATCCTTACCGAATTCTATCCGATTGCAAATGGCAGCTATCACCCAGATCAGTCCTTCATTGCTGAGTGCAGGGCAAGTTCACGGAGCTAATATTTTTCGTTTATTTACAAAAATCTTATTTCCGCTCGTAACGGGAACGTTTGTTTCTACACTTTTTCTTATTTTCAGCCATCTTATGTTTGAGCTGCCAGCTTCAGAGTTGCTGTATCCGCCAGCCTTCCAAAACGCTGCTGCCTGTAATGATTGTCAAATATTATAATGATCTTAAGGTAGAGAACGGAGCGGCGCTAACGGTTTTATCGATTGGGCTAGTCCTTGTGATCTTTGGCATCGGTCAGGTCTTAGTATTTGGTTTGCGTCGTTGGAAAGCTGATCAAATGGTGAGTCGATTTGGTCGTCCTAAAGAGTCGTCGTTGATGATGCATGTCAATATGGCAAGTACGCCCCCAAAGTGGGAATCTGAAAGGTAGGTAGGCTTCTTAGATGAGTCTTCAGGTTCAATCTGTTTTTAAAAAATACGGAGAAAAACAAGTTTTGTCCGGAATCGACATATCTATTGAGAAAGGCGACTTTCTGGCGCTTCTTGGTCCTTCAGGCTGCGGAAAGACGACTTTGTTGCAAGCCATTGCAGGTCTTGCTTCAATTGATGAAGGAAAGATCCTGATCGACGGGACCACTGTTTCGGAAGCAGGTAGAGAGATACCTCCTGAAAAGAGAAACATTGGAATGGTGTTTCAAGATTTTGCTTTATGGCCGCATATGAATGTGTTTGAGAACGTAGCATTTGGGCTCAAACTACGAGGAGTACGAGGAGATGCTCTCCGAATGCGGGTACTCGAAACATTAGGGATTTTTCATATGGAAAATTACGTGTCTAAATATCCACATGAGCTATCAGGTGGCCAGAAACAGCGAATTGCAATGGCCCGCGCGCTAGCACCAGAGCCGCGCTTAATCCATTGTCCAGTTTGGATGCCGGCTTGAGGGACGAAATGAGAGTAGAACTGGTGCGAATTTTTAAACAGCTTGGCATGACAGTTGTCTATGTAACGCACGATCAAATGGAAGCGATGAGTATGGCTGATCAGATCGTCATTCTGAAGGATGGACGATGTGAGCAACAGGGAATTCCCGAAACACTCTATAAGGAACCAGTTTCCGAGTATGTTGCGAAATTCATGGGCCCAGCCAATATTCTTAGAAGCAATGGACACATCGGCAGTCGCTTTATCCGACCTGAAGACGTACAGCTAGTTCTTGGATCGGAGAAAATGGCAGTGCCGGCCGAGATGGAAGAACTTTCGGGTACTGTTGTGTTGGCTTCATATCAGGGACAGAAGTATCGATATTTTGCTGACATATCAGGATACGAACGTCCTATTGAAGTTACGCATAACGAGAAAATTAGAGTCGGTGAAGGCGTTCGCCTTTGGATTCCGCTTCATAAGTGCCGTGAGATTCAATCTGTGTAAACCAAATCATCGCGAGGAGTGTAGACTTTGATATTTACTTACTATGCGGCTCTGTCTAGTTTTTTAGGAACAAGTGTCGAATTTGTTGAGGCTTTAACGGTTATATTGGCTGTCGGGGCCGTAAGGGGCTGGAGAAGCGCATTAATCGGAGCAGGTGCTGCACTTGCCATTTTAGCTCTGTTGGTATTTGCTATTGGAGCCCCTTTAGTACAAATCATTCATATTGGTTGGGTTCAGCTTATCGTGGGATTGTTTATGCTGTTGTTCGGTATTCGGTGGCTGAGGAAGGCAATTCTGCGTTATGCTGGTTTAAAAGCACTGCATGATGAACAAGAGAGTTACGAGAAAGAGTTACAAAGACAGAAAAATGCTGGTCAAATTCGCCGAGGTATTGATTCCTTCGGGTTTATTACCTCCTTCAGCATCACGTTTCTAGAGGGGATGGAGGCGATTTTTATCGTGATTACGCTTGGAACGACCGGTTCCAATCTGATGAATGCATCGGTGCTTGGTGCGATCATAGGAGCTGTAGTGGTGCTGGTAGTTGGCATTATTTTTCGCAAGCCTCTCATTCGAGTGCCGGAGAACACGATGAAGTTCATTGTAGGTCTCRTGCTAACTAGTTTCGGGGCATTCTGGGTTGGTGAAGCGTTTTCTGTAGAGTGGCCCCAAGCGGATTTATCGATTGTCTATATGGCGATCACCCTATTATTATTTTCCTGGTTGATAATTCGCCATTGCAAATCTCGCTTGCATAGTTCCGCGTCGATTAGCCAGAAGAAGACGGAGGCGATTTAGGATGAAAGTATTAGCCACGCTTTGGGGACTTATCGTGGACGATGGCAGACTGGCCTACACTCTCGGATTGTTTATTATAATTGGGGCAACTTTGTCGTACTTTCAACAGCCATGGATTGCTGCAATTGTCATTTGGCTGGGGTTACTAGTTTCTTTATGGGTTTCGGTCATACACCAATTAAATAAGAAGCAGGGTATTGATAAGGGTCAGGGATAAGATAATTGAACTACTTTGATAATCTCACTATATTTAGAAATTATAATAATCAGATTGGAATCAATAAAGAACTTATTATTATCGTCAATCGAGATGATGTCAGCCTAATTCATTACCGAAATAAGGCTAAGAATCTCAAAAATATATCTATTTACCGTTTGCCTGAAAAAACTTCACTAGGAAACTGTTTGAATTTTGCCATTGCCAGAGCTAAATATGAATATATATCAAAGTTTGATGATGATGATTATTATGCACCGAATTATTTAAGGAGAAGTATGAGTATTTTAATGCGAAAAGATGTAGATGTTGTTTGGAAAAGCTCCGTTTATGTTTATCTACATTCCAAAAAAAGTTTGCTTCTTCGTAATCCTAACCGAGGAGATAGACTAGTAGGATTTGTAGCCGAAGGAACGATTATGTTTAAGAAACAGACTCTGAACTTTAAGGGCCTTGTAAGGCAATAACTAATAAGGGTTGGTGTCTTTTGTTGTGGCCTGGGAACTGGCCCATATCCACGCCAATTTCGGTAATCAAGACCGGAGTTGTCCGTTTACTGACACTCGGAATTGTC
>NZ_JBFTQB010000211.1:0-10925 GCF_056398785.1 Paenibacillus sp. 01T422
CAATAAGTGGGTTTTATTCTCGCTCAACTTCTGTATAATTATGGTAAGGAGCGTGATTATATTTTGAGATTAAAGATGACCCAGCAAGAATTTGACTTATTAACAAAAGACGTACTATGTAATGTTTGTTTCGAACCGTTGATTAGAGCTTATAAAGAAAGAGTCACAGAGCAATCAATCGAGAATAGCGCCATAATCCGGGAACAATTTTATCAAGAGCTAACCAATGGTCAGAAAGCCTTATTTTCCTTCAAAGTGTATTATAATCATGCTATTAAATCGCTAGCCGAGTTTTATTGGTGGAGTGCATACATTATGGCCCAGCCAAAAGTATGGCTAGCCATCAAATCAGGATTAACTTATTTTAGATGCGACAGAATGCTCAATATACTAGAAGATGTGG
The DNA here is from genome assembly GCF_056398785.1 of Paenibacillus sp. 01T422. NCBI lineage: Bacteria > Bacillati > Bacillota > Bacilli > Caryophanales > Paenibacillaceae > Paenibacillus > Paenibacillus sp. 01T422. Next base: position 404 of record NZ_JBFTQB010000211.1, read on the forward strand.
AAGCGACTCTCAAGGAATCTAAGCATCCGACCAGTCTGGATGGATTTAATGTTACACGTGAAGATATTATGCGTGACAAGGATCTACTCTCCTCGATTAGTTTATTACATGTTGCATTTAACGGAGCCGCCGCTGCAACATTGCAAATAATAAATGAGAGTATTCAAAACAACCTCAATGAGTTCATTGAGGTGTAATTATTGCAATGTCCTACGAATGGTTCAAGCGTGATACTTTCCGATAGGTGCATTCAATACCCACTCCAGAATTTCAATTTTGGAACGAATATCTTTGATTTCATCAGCGTTTTCTGCTGAATCAAGTCGTTGCACGGTTTGTTCCAATTGATTAATCATACGCTTAACTTGATCTTCAGTTCTCATTTGCATACCTCCAAATTAATCCTTAGAGAGAACCTAGCTTTGGGGGAGATAAAAAGCCCCCAAAGGATTGCAACAATAAGTGGAAGCCCCACGGCGAGGAGGATTCTCGCAAGAATCCTGAACATAATGGTTACTCCTTTTGAGATACCTTTCTCAGTATACCCAAGTCTACCCAATTAGATAGAAGGAATTCTAACGATCACTGTAGTCCCCATGCCAATCTGACTCTCAATTTCTACCCCGTAGCTTTCTCCAAACATCAGCTTAATCCTGTTATTTATATTGGAAAGGCCGATACTTTTTCCATCCGGGCTGTTTTTCACTCGCTCCGAATAACCCATGTTCAGCTTCGCTTTAATACTTTCGAGTTCATCATGGCCGATCCCTATCCCAGAATCCGCCACTTGGAAGCAGACATCTCCATTCGCATCAATATGACCGTTAACACGTAGATTTCCACCTGCATCCCTACGTTCAAGGCCATGATAGACAGAATTTTCAATGATGGGCTGCAAGACCATTTTAGGTGTTTTCATGTCCAGCAGCTTGTCATCCATATGTACTTCCATTGAAAACTTGTTTTCATATCGAATTGATATAATATTCAAGTATGCCTGGACACACTGAATTTCTTCGCTTATCCGAACAAGCTCATCTTCTTTAATGCTGTATCGAAATATTTTTGACATAGAAGAAGTAATCTGTGCAATTTCCTTGCTGCCATACTCAAGTCCGATACTGCTTATGCAGTTTAATGTATTATACAGGAAGTGCGGGTTAATTTGGCTTTGCAAAGCCGAAAATTCAACTTGCTTTTTGCTAATTTCTGACTCGTATAATCTTGCCTGCGTATTCAATATGTTGCTTGCCATCTCTTCCATTTGGTCAATCATGCTGTTGATATCATAAGCTAGAACACCAACTTCATTCGTTGAGCGCACCTTGATCCGAAAGCCCATGTCCCTTTTACCGATTTTTTTCATATCAGCTACAAGACCCATGACAGGCCGAGTCAAATTATTCAAGAAGAAATATCCTAAAATAATCAAACTTAGAATGATACCGATTCCCGCTATAATGCTCACATTTTTGATAGCGTTCATGTCGGTTGTCAATTCGTGCACTGGAATAATGCTTACGATCCGCCATCCGTCTGCTTGCTCCAGGTCTTTTTCCTGCACGATGACGTCTTCCCCGTTTATATTGGTTTTGACGCCATTGGTTAAACTGTCCCGATCTACAGAGAGGATATCCTTGAATAAAATGCCGCGGAAATTCACATTATTTGAGGCAATGACTTCATTTCGGCCATTTAGTAAATACAAAGTAGAGTTAGGCGTTAAATCCGTATTTTTAACAAGTTCTTGCAGCCTTTCCGTATTCACCATAACAGAGCAGTAGCCGGTTTGTTGTGAGAACCGAACCCCGCCAATAGATTCAATAATAGGTGCTATATAAAAGAAATATTCGCTTCCTGTTTTTTCGTCTTTTAGAATATCTGTATACGTTCCCTTTTTAGCAGACTCGCTATCCTGTTTATAGGACTTAATAAATTCATCATATTGATTCGAAAAAAATATATCACCATTTGCCGTAGCTAAACTGTATATTCGTCTTCCATCTTTGTCATTAAGAACAATGCCATTCACATACGAATTAAAAGACCTCATATACTCCATGAGATCAATGACGTAACTCCCGATATCAAATGCTCTCTTATAATCATCATCTTCAATTGTAAATTCTTGGATTTTTTTATTATTAACAACGATATTTGTACTCACTTCTAAATCATTAAATACGGTATCGATCTTCTGGCGTGTTTGCTCAATGATTTTATTTCCATAATTGGAAGCCCTTTTTTGCGTCAGATCATAGAAGCTGTAATAGAAATACAACTCCATTGTGGTAAATATGATAATTGAAAATAAAAATATGAGTAAGATCTGATGTTTGAGCTTCAGTCTACTAATCTGCAAAATCCCCACTCCGATCGCTAGCCATCAACTTTTTCTGAATTTCGTAGGCGTGATCCCGCATTGCTTCTTGAACACTTTGTTGAAGTAATAGTAATCTATGTACCCTACTTTCGTGGCAACTTCTTCAATGGACAATTCTGTATGTTTCAAAAGCTCACAAGCTTTTTTTACTCGCAATTCAGTGACGTACTCCGAGAAGGTTTTACCCAAATTCTTTTTGAAAAACTGGCAGCAATAGACTTGATTAATGTAAAATTTAGCAGATAAATCTTTGAGGTATAGCCTGGACTGAAAATGATTGTCGATGTATTTAACCATCTGGCTAAAATAAGTGTTGATATCACCTTCATTAACAGTATGACCGTTCAATTGTTTGATGTATATCAAAATGTCATATAAAAAACTGCATAAGGACTCGAAGTTCTCAAAGCGCTCCTTCAGTTCCGAATAATTCAGGAAATCAAGCTCCATGTCTCGCAACTCTTCATAATAAGTGCCAACTAGCACACTAACCACTTGATTCCATAAGTAGACTACCTCTCCCATGCCTAAGTGATTATGCCTGAAAAATTCCCCGACTCTCTCAATGGTGTAATCCATTTCATCAAACTTATTCTCCTGAATAATTGTGGAAATTTCATCTATAAACGGCTTAACAATCGTTAATCTTGGCTCGTATTCAAACACACCTTTTTCTTCATCTAAAAATATTTGTGAGGCAGCGAGATCAGATTCCTTAATCAGCTTCGCAATATGATCATAATTGGATGAAATGCTGCTGATTCCTACCGCTTTTATATCTAATCCACTGAAAACGGTGTGATCCTGAACATTTTCCAAATCCGCTTTTTCACTGCTTTTGAGAATATACAGCATTTTTCTTGATCCAAAATCTATTTCCAATGTCTGTTTACGGTCGAAAAATTTTAAGTTCTTATAATCCTTGTTCTCACTATTTGCGTAAATAATCACCACACGAAAGTAATCGTCCGAAGAATGATCAAAAAATGGCGTTAAACGACTTAATTCACTTTTATCCGTTGAAGTCAAAGCCTCTAGGATCAGGTTATTTCGAACACTTCTCTTCTTAGTAAAATGCAAGGCCAGCTTTTCGATTAGCGGATCGGCCATATCAATATCTATGGGCTTGAGGAAATAATCCAGCGCCCCATATCTTAAGGCCTCCTGCGCATAGGCAAACTCAGCGAAACCGCTTACAACTACAAACTCAACATCCAATTCCTTTTCTTTGGTCATCCTCATGAGCTCAAGACCGGAAATTTCGGGCATTCTAATATCGGTAAAAACTAGATCAGGGCACTCTTCGTCTATAAATTCGATTGCCTTATGGACGCTTGTGAATTGGCCTGTTATTTCGAAACCGTATTGCTCCCAGTTAAAGACATTCCTTATACCTTTTATCGCCCACGGTTCATCATCTATAATAATAACACTGTACATAAGTACCCCCTAGACAGCTGATTCTGCCCTAATCTATTTCATTCTATCTACTTAACAGCAGGATAACAAGATTGCTAGGCGTTCCACTAGAAAGGCCTATGGACATGTTCTGTTATGTCCATAGGCTTTTATTCCATATATGTTTTTTCTAATTAATTACTATTTCTTAGTTGCTTGCATGGCTTTGTATATTTTCACATTTTCATCCATAACAGCCTGCCCGCCAGCTGCCATATACTCTGCAACCAATTTGTCATACAAACCGTCGAATTCTGCAGGCTTACAGACGATAAGTTTATCCGTCATTTGTTTGTTCAGATCCCCGAGTGTTTTGCCAAACTTAATATTGGACTCATTAGGCGTATCAAAGTAGAAGCCTGTGTAAGTATCTGTCGTATTGATCTGGTATGATTTCTCAGCAACAGCCTCATATCCCGGAGCAGAAGCCGCTAGAGCCTTAATATTCTTCTGTTGATCTCCAAGCTCCACACCATTTACTACCAGCGTGTAATCTAGATTTAGATAACTCGTTTGCATATTGTCACCGGTTTGAGTAATCACCTGCGGAATATCATTAACCATCTTGTGATTAACGCCGTCCTGACCGTATTGCAGGAAGAATAATACTTTAGGGTCAGCCATCCAGTTCAGGTATTTGATTGCCAAATCTGCATTTTTACTGCTTTTTGGGATAAAGACATTCACGCCATTTTCATTGTACGCGATTTTCTTATATTTCCCTTCATCGTTTTTAAAAGTATCAATTGGAACAAAGCTCGCAGTTGGCACATTTGTTTTGAGCGGCTCACTGATATTTTGTCTTAGCGGATAATCCCAGTTTGCACTGAAGAATCCGACTTTACCGTTCGTAACATCAGCATCCGCTTGTTTGGCTGTTTTGTCTAAAGCAAAATCAGGGCTGATTAATTTTTCGTTATAGAGCTTGTTGAGGAACTTTAGTGTATCCTTGTTTCCGGGTTTTAGCCAGCCTGGCGTTGTAACGAATTCTTCATCTGACTCTTTCCCCCAGAAGGATTCACTTAAATTTCCAAACCCATAATTCATACCCGTTGCTGCCAATCCCCACGGAATGACACCATTCACGCCTCCTGGATTTTTATCTCTGAAGGCAATTAAAGCATTGTATAGTTCATCTCTCGTTGTAGGAACCGGCATGCCCAATTTATCCAGCCAATCCTTTCGAATGAACATGCCGCCCCATGCCAATGATGTCCTTTTAGCAGGTATCGCCATCTGTTTTCCATTATAAAGTCCATAAGAAAGAACGGTTTTGCCCAGATAATTCGTTAACTCCTTACCGTGCTTAGCCAATAACTCATCCAATGGTTGAATACCATTAATTTTGGCGTATCTGGATACGGTTGCTCCATCATACGTAAAGGATATATCAGGCGCTTCACCTGAAGCCATCAATACATTGAGCTTATCTATCTCCTGTGATCTGGGTACTGGAACGAACTTCACAACCGCATTGTTCGCTTTCCCAAAATTATCATTGATATACCTTGTCCAGGTATTATTGTTCAAGTCCGGCTGCCCTTGAATACCTCTATCAAATACTTCTACCGTCAGAGTAACCGGTGCGCCTGAAGCCGTTGCAGCTGCCGTGGACGTGGACTGGCCTTCCTTCGTTTGATCGCTTCCACATCCTGCCAATGCGCTGGTTACTATTGTTAAAACCGGTACTAAAGCCAACATCTTTTTAATTTTCATATTAACCTCACCTTTTATCACTTTGTCGTTTGGATCATTCCTAGCATTTGATACACGTGCTTCTCAGGAGTTACTGCTATTTCATCACCCCTTTCTAGCCGTCAAACCTATTCCTCACCCCTTAATTGCTCCTGTCATTACGCCTTCAACAAAATACTTTTGGAGTTTAGGATAAACAATAAGGATTGGAACTGTTGCAAACATAACACTAGCAGCTTTCAATGATTCAGGAACAATAAAAGCTCCAACACTGCCTTCGCCTTGCTGGGAGTCTAACTGCTGATTTGCTGTTATGATTTGGTACAGTTTTAATTGCATCGGATACAAGTTCTTGTCTGTAATATAAAAAAGTGCATCTTGAAAGCCATTCCATCTGTCAACCGCGTAAAAGAGGCTTAATGTTGCTATCGAAGGCATGGATAGTGGCAGAACAATTCGCAAGAGAATTCCCAGTTCATTGCAGCCATCTATAGATGCCGATTCTTCCAAGCTCTCTGGTAGTGATGCGAAGAAAGTTTTGAGTATGATCAGATTGAAAACACTCATAGCGCCGGGCAAGATTAAGCTCCACATCGTATTCATCAAATCCAGGTTTTTCACCAAAATATAGCTAGGTATGAGGCCACCACTAAAATACATGGTAATGACTAAAACGGTTAAAACAAAACTTCGTCCCTTTAGTCTCTTCTTTGTAAGCGGATACGCTGCACAAATTGTTAAAAACATACAGAAGATTGTATAAACAATAGTGAGCACAATTGTATAACCAAGTGTATAAATCATGCTTACATCACTTAAAATCGTTTTATAGGTGTCAAATGTGAATTCTACAGGCCAGAGAGCAACTTTCTGAGAAATAATGGCATTGTTCGAACTCAGAGAAAGCGCAATCATATATAAAAAAGGAACAAGGCAAGTAATCGCAACACCCGTTATGAATAACATAATACAACTATCTACGACATTAAATCTTTGTTTTCTAATCAATCAACTCACACTCCTTACCATATTCCCTGCTCACCGATTTTTTTGGCAATAAAATTCGCAGCCACTAAGAATATCAATCCTACAACAGATTGGAATAGTCCAACTGCTGTTGCCTGCGAGAAATCCCCTGATCCAATTCCTATTCGATACACGTAAGTACTGATAACATCAGAGTATTCACTAACGAGGGAATTCCCCATAACAAACGGACGATCGAATCCAATCGAGATCATTTTTCCAATTTGCAAAATAAGTAAAATGATAATTGTCGGCTTAATTCCTGGCAATGTAATATGCCAAATTTTACGAAGCCTGCTGCACCCATCAATATCTGAAGCCTCGTATAACTCTTTATTAATTCCGATAATTGATGCTAAATAGATGATTGTCCCCCATCCTACACTGTGCCATACCCCAACAGCTACATACATGATCAGCCAGTTCATTTTTTGAGAAAGGAACTCGATATGACCCAGTCCAAGGCTAGACAGCGCACTATTCGCCATGCCGCCTGTAGCAAACATGAGATAAACCATACCTCCGATAATGACCCAAGATAAGAAGTGAGGTAAATAAAGAATCGTTTGGGCTACTTTTTTAAATCTGACATGTCGGAGTTCATTCAACAAAATTGCCAGGATGATAGGTGCCGGGAATCCCGCTATCAAATCCAGAAAGTTTAGAACTAGTGTATTCGTAAGCGCACGATAAAAACTTTTCTGCTCAAAAATGAATTTAAATACGTCTAGTCCAACCCATTCACTCCCGCTAATTCCCTGGAAAATGTTATAATCCTGGAACGCCATCAACACACCGTATATGGGGGCGTACTTAAAAATGATGATATACGCCATTGGCAGCAGTAAAAGTAAATATAAGAGAGAATCTCTTTTTATGCTACGTAGGATACTGTTTTTCTTTTTTGTACTTATATTCTCTCTGTAGTCTCCTAAAACCGCTTTCACTTTCATCATCCCTCTTCCCTTACAAATCTTGATCGGTTATCTCTTGTAATCATTATACGTTCGAGAGATTTTAATAAAATGTAATTTATTAAATGAATTTGGTAATAATTTTATTTTAAAAAAACAAAAAATCGGAACCCTCTTGGGGTCTGTGGAATCTCCGAGTAGGAAAGGAGCCAAGCTTCTTCCCTGACAGCCGGGTGGAATTGGCGCCCCTGCCAGCTCAAGTAAGGTAGGCATTACATCAACAAGTTCTACGGGATGGGAGCTTCTTCTTTGTCCCTCATACCCAGGAATGGACATGACAAAAGGAACGTGCGTAAATGAATCATAGAAAAAGTTATGTTTCTGAATGATCCCGTGCGCGCCCATCGAATCGCCATGATCAGAAACGAACAGAATCACGGTGTTGTCAGAGAGCTGCAGCTCATCAAGCTTCGCGAATATGTTGGCCAAAGTATCGTCAATAAAACGAATCATGCCGTAATGAATAGCACGAACTTTCCGAATAAGAGCCTCATCTGCCGTATCCATCGCATCCATCAGATGGGCTACCCGCACCCGTTCCGGCTTCCCTTTATGTGTATCCAGCGGAGGCATTGGCACGTCAGCCGGATCAATCATACTGGCATAAGGCTCAGGCACTTGATATGGCGTGTGAGGATCAGGGAATGACAGCCAGGTAAAAAACGGCTTATCTTCACTACGCACCTGCTCCAAATAATTCAGCATCGTCTCCCCAAGTAAATACGTTCCGCATTTCTCAGGCGGAGCTGGATTAACACCATGTCCGAGCGGAGAGCTCCAGCAATGCTTGACCGCCCATTGATGTGCGGCTTGAACCTCTGGGTCATCGCGATAGCCGTCAACTAAATGCCCATGATCGCCAAGTCTGACGTAATCGAACACGTTCGCAAGTGTGCTCGTGTGCTCTGGTATTCCACCTGGATAATACGATTCTTTCTCGTCCTTCATAAAGGCATGGTTTTTGCCAATTAAGGATGTCTGGTAGCCGTGTGCTTTTAAAACTTGTGGCAATGTCGTTTCTGCAGGGTTGATCAACATATGATTCGCATGCAAGTTCAATGTTGAACAATACCTGCCCGTCATCATTGATGACCGTGAAGGCGAGCAAGCTGGATAATTGCAGAACGCTTGTTCAAAGACAACTCCGCGCTGCGCAAGGCTTTCCAGTGCTGGTGTATGCAGAGCGGGATTGCCATATAAGCTTAACGTCTCCGTCGTTTGCTGGTCCGTTTGGATCAACAGAATATTGGGTTGTGTCATGTGAAATCCCCTTTCCGTGTGTGTAATCAACTACGATGCGACGAGCACCAGCTCATCCTTTGATAGAACCAATCATGACGCCCTGTACGAAGTATTTTTGCACAAAAGGGTATAGGGCTAGCACAGGAAGACTTGAAATGATGATCACGGAATATTTAATGCTTTCTGCCATCATGACTCGCTCGGTCATCCCCGCTCCCTCGAGACCCATATTCTCGGACTGATTAAGAATTAAGATTTCACGCAAAATGAGCTGCAAAGGGAATAATTCCCGATCCTTCAAGTAGATCATTGCGTTAAAATATGCATTCCAGTGCCCTACACCGTAAAATAACACCATGACCGCCAATATTGGCGTCGACAACGGAAGGACGATAGTCAACAGTAGACGGAAATTAGATGCACCGTCAATCCATGCGGATTCCTGCAGCTCGTAGGGAATGCCGTTTTGAAAAAAAGTCCGCATCACGATTAGATTATACGTAGATATCGCTCCGGGCAAAATCATCGCCCATGCCGTGTTGATCATCCCCATCGATTTGATTAATAGATAGGTTGGAATCAAGCCGCCACTAAAAAACATCGTGATCGTGATTAGCACCATGATGAACGTACGCCCTGGCAAATCACGCTGTGAAAGCGGGTACGCAGCCAGCACAGTGAGTACGATATTAACGAAAGTACCAGCCAGTGTGTACAGGAGTGTGTTCCCGTAGCCTTTCCAGATATCGTCGTTCTCAAATACATGCTTATAAGGTTCCAATGTGAACCCTTGCGGCAGCAGCCACACTTTGCCTTCAATGACATGAACAGGATCGCTGAATGAAGCACTTACTACGAACAACAACGGGTACAGGACAATGATCAATACAATCCCCGCAATGATATAAATGCAAGCATCAAAGAGCTTATCGTCTCTCGACCGTATTCCTCTTGATTCATAGGCTGTCATCTTGGTCGCCTCCTACCATAAGCTAGAATCCGTCTTTTTACGAGCCCAGCTATTTACAAGAATGAGCAAGATAAAATCAATCACCGAATTGAACAATCCTGCTGCTGCTGTATAACTGAACTGACCTTGCTGAATACCGTTTTTATATACAAATGTGGCTAGAATTTCGCCTTTGCTGGCATTAATCGGATTCTGCATGAGCAGTACTTTCTCAAAACCGATGTCCATCAGATGCCCTACCTGCAAAATAAACATGATGACAATCGTTGGCAGCATGCCAGGCAGCGAAATATGCAAAAGCCTCTGAAACCGGCTGGCTCCATCCATTTTCGCCGCTTCGTATTGCGTTGGATCTATGCCCATCAAAGCCGCTAAATAGATGATGGAGCTCCAGCCCATGTGCTGCCAGATGTCAGAGGATACGAACACCGTCTGGAACCATTCGGCTTTGCGCATGAACGGAACCGGATCAACGCCGATAAGTGCTAACAGCTGATTCACCTTACCCGTGTTCGGATCGAGAAACACGTTCAACATGCCGACGATGACAACCAAGGACAGAAAATGAGGGATGTAGGTTACGTTTTGCAACCATTTCTTCATCCGTTTGCCGTTGATCTCATAAATCAACAAGGCTAACAGGATCGGAACCGGGAAGCCAAACAACAAGGAATATAAACTCAGTGACAACGTATTCCATAATAATTCCCAGAAATAAGACGATTCGAAAAACCGCTCGAAATGGCGAAGCCCTGCCCAGGGACTCCCCATAAT
>NZ_JBFTQB010000212.1:0-15530 GCF_056398785.1 Paenibacillus sp. 01T422
GTGGGAGGGAGGTGGGGTGGGGGATTGCGCGCTACAGCGATAAAAAACATCGTTGCAGCCTCGCAACGATTCAGATCCTTCGACCCAATGTAAAACATCGTTAGGTCCTGCTTCCACTCGCTGTAACGCGGCATTGCGCGCTACAGCGATGAAAAACATCGTTGCAGCCTCGCAACGATTCAGATCCTTCGACCCAACGATGTAAAACATCGTTAGGGCCAGCTTTCGCTCGCTGTAACGCGAGCGTTCCAGGTACAGCCAAGCAACTCTAGCATAGCTAGCAAGTTAGTTTCCATTTATGCTATAATCATCCAATACATAAATTGGTTGTGAAGTACACGCCGCTGCCCGATTTCAGGTTATCCTGACGGGGGCGGCTTTTTACTTTTCCTAAGGAGGATGCAAGTTTGACATTTGAATTAGCTTATTCAGCATTTATGCACCAACATGTAAAGTCGCGACAAGGAGAGTCGAAAAGGCGTTTAACGGAAGGACACGGCCATGCAGAAAAATTATTTCTGCAACAGGTTTGGTGGCCTGCCTTCAAAAAACTTGATCATCTCACACCTGAATATGAGATTCATGATTTCCGTGATGGAACACGTTTTATTGACTTTGCGTTCATTCAAGGCCATGTTCGACTGGCGATTGAAATCGACGGTTATGGCCCACACTTTCAGAAAATTTCCCGATCACAGTTTTCCGATCRATGGGTACGACAAAATCATTTGCTGCTAGATGGCTGGAAACTGCTGCGTTTTTCCTTCGATGACGTGCAAAACAAACCTAGAATGTGCGAGCAAATGATCCAACAATTTATGGGAAAATGGTTTGGAAATCTCTCTTCCAACCCATATGGCAAGCTTACGGTTGAAGAAAAAGAGATCATTCGTACTGCGTTCCGCAAGCAAAGAGCCATAAAATCTTCTGATGTCTGCCGTGTACTGGACGTAGAACAGCAAAAGGCTCGAAGTTTGCTCCGAAACTTGCTCGCGAAAGGGATACTGATACCCGGAGGTCGCGGTCAACAGCGGCTGTCCCTGTACTTGTTATCACCTTCTGTTTCTGCCTCTGAATTTATCGATCTTTGACAGGATAGTTGGCTACTTGGTTAATAGTGTTGGGCTAATGGGGGCGAAGTCAGCTAGAGGCTGAATAGTGTTAGACTAAAACATATATTGGCAAATATTGTTAATTCTGACCTAAAAATACAAAAAGGCCGCCGATAGCGGCAGCCTCCTCATTCAAATATTCGTAGCTTCCTTCAAACTCTCACTCTCCGCTTGCTTCCCGAGCGATAACATATACCGCTTGCCCGTCTCAGCTTGGAAGGTAAGCATGCCAGACTGATCTTCCAGCACAGCGTCCACCGCAGCGCCGTCAGACTCTACGATGAGCGGCAGCTGGCCGCCCTTGTAAACAACGGTGCAAGCTTGGCTATACTTGGCTTGGATAACACAGGAAGTCATCGCTCCATCTTCCCAGGCCATGTCGATTTCGAAGCCGCCACGGGCTCTCAAACCGCTAACCGCTCCTCGTGCCCAAGCACTCGGCAAGGCTGGAAGCAGGTTGATCTCGCCACGGTGCGACTGCAGAAGCATCTCTGCAATGCCTGCTGTTCCGCCGAAATTGCCATCAATCTGAAACGGTGGATGATTGTCGAACAAGTTCGGCAATGTGGAATGCGACAGCAGCATGCGAAGATGCTCATACGATTTCTCGCCATCCTCCAAACGGGCAAAGAAATTAATGATCCAGGCCCGGCTCCAGCCCGTATGGCCACTTCCGGCTTCCAGCCTGCGCTCCAATGTTCGTTTGGCGGCATTCGCCCACTCCGGCGTGTGGCGCACATGAATCATTTCACCTGGGTGCAAAGCGAACAAGTGGGAAATATGACGGTGTCCTGGATGCACCTCATCCCAGTCTTTTACCCATTCCTGCAGCTGCCCATGCTTCCCGATTTGTGGAGGCGGCAGTTTGCGAAGCATGCGTTCCCATTCTTGCCTTGTTCCTTCATCCATTTTCAATCGCTCAGAGGCATCGATACACGCACGGAACAAGGAATAGACGATCTGTGTATCCATGGATGGACCTATGGTCAAACAGCCAACACTGCCATCAGCACCGATGAACTTATTTTCTGGTGAAGTAGACGGTCCTGTGATCAGGTGTCCATTTTCATCTTCAAACAAATAATCCAAGAAAAACTCCGCAGCTTCCTTCATGATTGGATACGCCCGATCGCGAAGGAAACGCTCGTCCTGCCCATACCGGAAATGCTCCCAGAGATGTAGAGTTAACCAAGCCGCGCCCATCGGCCAGATCGATCCCGGCATAAAGTTACCCTCAATTTGGGTAGCTCCCCACATGTCGGTGTTATGATGGGCGACAAACCCTCTGCTGCCATAGACTTCCTGCGCCGTTTTCCTGCCATTGATACGCATACGATCAATCAAATCAAATAACGGTTCATGACATTCGGGCAAGTTGCACACTTCCGCATGCCAGTAATTCATCTCCGTGTTGATATTGATGGTGTATTTACTCTCCCAGGGAGGAGTAAAGCTTTCATTCCATATCCCTTGCAAATTCGCAGGATTAGATCCAGGACGGGAAGAAGCCATCAATAAGTATCGGCCATATTGGAAATATAATTGCGCTAGCCCAGGGTCGTTTCCGCCTTCTTTGAAACGCTGCAACCGGGCATCAGTAGGCAGCAAATCCGCTTCTTTGCTGTCCTCAGGACGACCTAACTCCAGCTTCACACGTTGTATTCTGCTGATATGATCCGCAAGGTGGTCTCGCTTCACTTTATCGTATCCTTTGCCTGCCGCATGTTCTAACTGACGCGTGCATATGGCAATCGGGTCCGAGTGACGGAAGGAAGTCTGCGAYGCGATATATATCGTTACGGCTTCTGCCTGAACAATGAGGAAGTCGCCAATCACTTTCACCGATCCGCCGTCGGGAACCGCTTTCACTGCCGCGCAATACGTGACTCCGCCTCTGCCATTTTCACCACTCATCACAAGTGTGTCGTTGGCAATCTTCTGAGTACCTTCGTCAAAAGGTCTTCGGCTGAGGTGCATGCGCAAGTTTAACTTGGCAGGTCGATCGCACTTGATGCGAATGACAATAACTTGATCAATCGCGCTGCTGAACATTTCCCTGGAATGCTGAATATCGTTCAGGCAATAGCCCACTTGCGCGATACCTTGTTCAATATCTAATTCCCGATAGTAATTGGAAATCATCTTCTTCTCACCATCATGGTAGATTTGAAAATCTCCAAGTGGCTGATAAGGATGTAAGGATTTAGGAATCGACATCATTCCCATTTGTGCGAGCTCTTCCGCTTCGATTTGTTTCCCTTTCATCAACAACTGGCGAACCATAGGAAAGTATTTCTGTCCCTCTGGATTATCACCGTTAACAGGTCCTCCATACCAAACGGAGTCCTCATTGAGTTGCAATCGTTCGTTATTGACTTTGCCGAATATCATAGCGCCTAGACGTCCATTGCCGATCGGAAGTGCATCGTTCCAAGATCTTGCCGGTTTTTCGTACCACAACTTTGTTCCGTTGGCAGAATTTCGCATTTGTTTCATCAGCAACACTCCCTAAATTTTTTGAATGCGCAATGCGTAATAGAGTTTTCCTGGCAAATTTATTCGAAAACGCCCTTCATGTTTGCCCGCTATCGGGGTAATAACCATATGCCATGTATCAATTAAATCCACTTGGTACGTTCCTTCTGGCAATGAAAATTCGCGATACGCAAAGCGGTGCGGGCCAAAATACTGCAAGTAATATTCGCCTCGAACCGACAATGTCGCTGCATCATAGCTATCGCTCGTATAAGCCAATTGAGCAGGAGCAGCTTCAAGAATTTCTTTTAAAAATTCGATCCTCCTCATGCTTTTTCCTTGCAGTTCTCCGCCATGCGACCACCATATTATTTTGTCGGCATGCAAGTAACTTTCCCCATGCGTCACATACCCACCTCGGCAGGTGCCTTCCCAGATTCGGCAAAGCAATTCTTCGGGTGTCAAGCTGCCCCATCTTGTATCCAAATTGCCTTCATAACCGCATTCGTCAATGATGACCGGCTTGCCGTATTGTTTGGTACATTCCGAAATCACTTTCACATCGGCATGCTGGATGCTGGCATGAGTCGTCCATGGTGTGCCAAAATCATACCATGTTTTGCAATTATGAATAGACCGCAAATGGCCTCCATAATCACATTCCTGAATAATTCGAAATAATCGGCTCCAGTCATCCAATTTCTTATGAGTCATTACATCGTATTCGTTCGCAAGTGACCACCAAATATGGCTATAAGCTGCGAATCGCGCGACGACATAACGCACATAGCGGTCATCCGCTTCTTGCGGCATCCGGTCAAATCCCCAGCGCCCTTCATCATAGGGATGAAACAAGACGAGTTCCGCCTGAATGCCCAATTCAGCCAAGTCGTTGACCCGGTTCTCCAAATGTGCGAAGTAGTCGGGAACGATCCGTGTATAATCGAAACCGGATTCGGGCCCACCTTCAAATGGATATATATCGGGTTCCCGATCATTCAGCATGTGCGACTTTGGGAAAACCAACATTCTAATTTTATTAAAAGGCGCATCCCTTAGCGTTCGCAACGTTTGCTGCTGTACGTCTCTATTTTGCAGATGCCACACATAACTCGTCGTCCCTACTGGCGTATACCGTGTTCCGTCCGCATATCCAAAATAGCCGGAATCAGTCACTCTCACTGGGCCATGGTTGTTCGTGTGTGCAACAGAGGCGCAAGTAAATTCACCCTTCAGCTGGTCCATTTCCGCGGACGAACTTGAAGTCTCGAACCGCCATAAACCTTCTTCCTCCGGCATAAACCGGATACAGTACCTGCCATTACCATCATAAAAGCCTTCAGCATATGCCTCATTCAGTCCCTTCATAAACCGGGCGCTAAGCTGAATGTCCATGAATKGGTTCCCTAGCGAGGGACCGTCCAGCGTTAGCTCAAACATGCCCCAGCGCTCTACATCCCTTGTATAGATCAGCTTCATCTCCTCCTTCCACATAGACTGCTTATCCAACCTTTTGAATACGAAGCGCCATAAAAGGTTCTCCTGGCAGGTCTACCCTACAGCTCCCACTGAACGTGCCTGGCAGCGGTGTAACTGTCATTTGCCAAGTATCAATAAGTTCTATTCGGTAGGAATCATCCTGCCTAAGTTCCAAGACTTTGAACGCATGCTGATGACGCCCGAAGTAAAGCAGCTTGTACGTCCCTTCCTCCGCTGCTTTCATCCAGTCCGCCGGTCCTTCTTCCATCACTTTTCGCAAAAAAGCAATTCGCTCTGTACTTTCGCCGTACAACTTGCCTCCAGATGATATCCAGGCTCTCGTTTCTTGGTTGATGAAGGACTCACCATGCCCTACAAAACCGCCTCTTGATAAGCCCTCCCAGAATCGGTGCGTCAATTCCTCGCCGGATATATTGCCCCAACGTCTGGAACTGTTGCCTTCTGCATGAGACCCTGAATACGATCTTCCAAATGAGCGAAAAATGCCGGATTAAATTGTTTTTTGTCAATATCCTCCGGGCACGTGCCAGCAAAGGCTAACCTTAGCGGCGGCTGCATATCCCGTGTTGGCAAAAGACACATTCTCACTTTGTTAAATGGCGAATTCTTCAGTGCCTGCAAGGTGAGCTCTTCCAACTCATTGCTGCCATGGTGTGTCCAATGATAGCAGGTTGTGCCGAACGGCATATACGGTGTTCCATCCTCATAGGCGAATAAATACTCATCTTTTACCCGCACGGTACCATGGTTCCCGGCAGATGGCGGTGTACAGTGGAACTCACCGCTATGTCCATCAAGCTCTTCATGACTACTTCGGGTCACATACCGCCAAATGCCAGGTCTGTCAGGCATGAAACGAACCCGGTATGTGCCGTCACCGTCATAAAAGCCATCTGGTTCGACAACATAGTTTTTATATTGAAATCGTGCGG
This sequence comes from Paenibacillus sp. 01T422, assembly GCF_056398785.1. NCBI lineage: Bacteria > Bacillati > Bacillota > Bacilli > Caryophanales > Paenibacillaceae > Paenibacillus > Paenibacillus sp. 01T422. The sequence goes on from NZ_JBFTQB010000212.1 coordinate 6,020, forward strand.
AGAACTTAACATCTTGAAACGGATTGCCCTCAAAGGGGCCGTTCAATGCCAGTTCAAACTGTGCCCACTGCTCCACTTTCCGCATGTTCATCTCAATCGCCATAGGCTCGTAATCCCCTCCTTGTTCACCTCAACTATTCCCCGTTACTTAATCCCGGAATGAGCCATTGTGGCGATGACCTTACTTTGAAAAACGAGAAACATAATCAGGTTTGGCAAAAATAAGAGGAGCGCAGCTGCAGCTGCAGCACCTTGCCTTGCCACGCTGTTCGCCATACCGCTCGTTAATGTTTCTACATAGAACGGGAACGTCTTCATCGTCTCGTCCTGCATATAGAAGGTCGATGTGCTGGAATCCTTCCAAGCGGAGTCAAAGGCGATAATCGCAATAGTCGCAACTGCCGGCATGAGCATTGGAATTACGATACTGATAAAAAGTCTGAGTTCCTTCGCACCGTCAATTCGTGCAGAATCAAGCAGTTCATCCGGCAATTGGTCAATAAACTGCTTCATGAGAAACACGCCGGTTGGCACAGCGATGAGAGGCAAAACGTGTCCCCAGTACGTATCGAAGATGTGCAGCCTGCTAATGATCAAATATTTAGGAATTTCTACGGTTTCCGGTACGAATACCAGCGTCAGCAGAATCGTTGCGAACACCAGCTTATGTCCTGGGAACTTATGCTTGGAAATGGCATAAGCGCACATTGCGCTTGTCATCGTGATCAAGAATACAGCCATTCCTGTGACGACAATGCTATTAAATAAATAGCGGGAAACCGGAACCGCTGTCCCTTTGGTCGTGGCAAGCAGTTCCGCAAAGTTCTGAAGCGACGGCTCCCTTACAAAGATGTTTGGCGGATAGATAAACAGCTCCTGATACGGCTTGAAAGCATGGTTAATGATATACACGATCGGCAGCAGCATGAAGATGCTCAGCGCAACAAGAAGCACAGCCGCAAACATCTCGAATGGGCTGAGTCGCCGAATCCCCACCCTCCTGCGCCATACGTCCAATTGACGCATTGTCCCTGCAATTTTCATCTATTCTTCTCCCTTCGTTCCGAACAGCTTCCAGCTCAGCTTTTGGGCGAAATAAACGATCGTTAGCAAACACACGGTCAAAGCAGTCGCGTAGCCGAGTTCAAACCGTTTTAGTCCATAATCATCAATATGTGTTGTGATCATATGGCCCGCATATTCCGGTGTCGGATTCATGCCGGACAACGCCGTTCCGATGGATGACAACTGTATCGCTCCAACGATAGCCATGACGGCTCCGAACAACATTTGTGGCTTGGTAGAAGGAATCGTAATGTACCAGACTTCTTCCAGACGGCTGCGAATGCCATCCAAGCGGCCTGCCTCGTACAATTCGGGATTCACATTGAGAATACCCGCTAACATGCCGAGGAACCCGATCCCCATACTTTTCCACAGAGAAACAACGACCATGGATGTCATTAAGTGCTCTTTACTTGTTACCCACTGGACAGGTTCGCTAATCAAGCTCATTTTTAATAAAAAGCTGTTCAAGTAACCAATTCTGTCGCTGGAGAGCATGGGCGTCCAAATAATACTCATCGCAACAAGACTCGCTAACGACGGGGTATACATGGCCAGCGTGAACCATGAAATAAGTAAAGCTAAGCGCTAAGGCGGACAAAACCGGCAGCAAAATAAAAATGATGAAACAGATCAGGAACGGGGCGATGAATAAATACGAGACCCGATATTCCCAAAGCGTTTGCAGCCCCGATATCAGCTTATTTTTTCGGATTTTGACCGGTTGAAGCGCTCTTGGAAGCACTTGCACTTCACTTTTTAACATACTTATCCACTCCTTCCCATGGCTTTGTAATCACGGGTAAATTCAAAGATCGTACTAATTGTCCATTGGCATCAACGAAATGAAACTCCTGCATCTTCCTCTGGATTTCCCTGTCTACTTCTTTTATTGCGGTTTCGAGCGATGTCCGATAATTCTCCCCGCCGATGACGGTTCGCGTCCACGCGTTCGTAAGTTCACGCTCCATGTAGTAGCTGCCTGGTACTTTCGCAACTTCACGGAACCATTTCCACTGCTCCAGAATGGCTTGAAGATCTTCTTCCTWCCAAGGAAGCTTGACAAACGAATCGACATTGGATGTGTACCAGCGGAACGTAACCCCATTGAGTGTTTCCAAGTCGAGGCCATATTTCTCCTGCACCTCTTCCGACATCCACCACTTCAGGAATTCCCAGCTTTCTTGCGGTTTCTTCGTGTGTTTGAAGATGGAGGATGCGAATTGATCGCCGCCGTTGCCACCTGTCCACCTAACAACCGTGCCATCTGCTTGCTTGACGCCGGGAATCGGTGCAACGCCCCATACGCCATTGAGTTCAGGTGCTGCAACAGTCAATTGAAGATAGCCATTTAAATCGGCAATGCCGATCGGATAAGAACCATCACGGAAATGCTGAACGAAATTATCGCTTCGCTGATCGATTCCGTATTTGTTCTGCAAATCCGTCCACTCTTTGAAGGCTTCGAACCCTTTATCCGTATTGAGACCCGTTCTAGAACCATCCTGCTTAATATATTCCAGACCGTGCATCTGCATAAATATGCTGTGTTCAACCGGCGTAAAATTCATGCCATTCTGTTGAAGAACCGGCAGCATTCGGTACATGTCATCCCAAGTGTCCGGCACACTAAGCCCTAGATTTTGCAAAATATCTTTCCGGTAAAACATCATGGAGAACGTTTGCGTTTCCGGAACGCCATAATAGCCTCCATCATAGAAATACGGCATCCACGCGCCCGGAGCGAATTGTTTATACACATCATCGAAATCCGGGAATTGTTTTAAATTGTACACCCCATTACGAATGGCATAATCGAACGGCGTATCATGGGGCAAACCGATGCCAACGTCAGGCGCCATTCCAGCCGCATTCATCAATAGGAGCAGCTTATCGTCTTTGAGCAAATTGATTTTCACCTTAATGCCCGTTTGTGGTGTAAACATTTCATTCGTCATGCTTTGCAGCAAATTAACGTAATCCCGTCCACGGTTCATCCACACATTGAGCACTTGATCATCGTTTTTTTCCGAAACCTCTTTGCTTCTAAACGAATTGAAGAAATTAATAATTGAGCCTTGTATCTTCTCCGTAAACGTCGATTCCATTTTTGGAAAAGACTTTTGAACCGGCACGATGAAAATGCGGTCAATCTGCAGCGGCTGGGAGCTTAGCTGTTTGACCAAGTCGGCGAGCTTGCCCTGCATTGTATTCATCCTGCCTGCATCATAAGGAATTTCATCCGGGTATTTCAAAAACGTTTCAATATCTTTGCTTACCGTCACTAACCCTTGGGACAAAGCGTCGGAGCGGCCATTGATTGTTATTAACTGTTCCCTTGTTGCCGCAAGATTATCATTTAGATCCTGTAACTGCTCAACAAATCCGGGTAAATCCTTTTTGAGATCCCAGGTTCGGTTCTTGTCATCTACCCCGCCAGTCAGAGTGCGCAGATCCGTGGAAAGCTTAACCAATGTAGCAATGGCTTTATCCATTTCTGCTGCAGCCGTAATGACGGGTGCTTGTGTAACACGCATCGAAATGGTATTACTTCCTTTTTCCAAATAGAACTGGTACGCTTCGCCTCCGTCATTGGCTAACTCTCTCCCTTTCCAACCTGTTGCGTAAGGGAATCGATAAGCTTTCAACTCGGAAAACGGCACTTTGCCGTTGATCATAATCGTCCTGAACGATGAGCGATTAGAAACTAGAGATTGCTGCTGACGCAGCGCTATTTTGTAGAAACCAGTTGTAGGAACATCAAAGCTCCAGCTGATTTCCTGATTTTTCGACGACCAGTGACTTCCATCCAGCGTATTGTAGCTAATTTTCCCCCGGACATAAGGACTATTGGCAATATCATTATCAAAAGCGAGCGTTATCGAAGAATCATTTTTCCAACCGACCTGTTCCGCTTCGATGACGATGGGATCAGCTTCTACAGGAGCGGCATTTTTTGGCTGCTCTTTTTTTACAGTTTCATAGTCCGCAACAGGGACAGGCGCTTTGAAAGAAATAGTCTCTAATGCCATTGGATCGCTACCTGCCAAGCGGATTTTATGCTTACCAGGTGTCAAATTCCAGAGCAGAGGATCTAAGTAAGCTCCAGACATATCACGCAATTCCCAGGTTTGCCAGCTTKAGATATCGCTTGCTGCCGGACGAATTTCGTCGCCATTGTCATCTTTGACAATCGGCATTTTATCCTTCCAGTGGCGATATAACTCAAGCGACTTGGATTCGAGATACGGGGAAACCCCGTCAACACTTAAGCTCAAGGCAATCGGTTTACGATCTCTCGAATCTACAAAAGGATGATATGACATCTCAATCGTATACAGTCCGCCTTGTGTAACGTCCAAGTCATACTCGATCCATTCGTCACTTTTGGCTTTCCAGATCAGTACATTATTCTTGCCATCATACGACTCTACAGCGACGTTCGCATTAGCCGACTTTCCCGCCATACTCGCTGCCGATAACGTCATGCTGCCCGTATGATTGTCTTTGGCGCCGTTCTTTTTCCAACCTTCAAGTACTTCTGCATACGTAGGTATCAAGTTTTTCGTTGTATGCGATGCTGCCTCCGCGCCTCCAGAAGTGGAACTTGCTTTAGGCAATGTGCCATTGCTGTCAGCCAGTGCAGATAGTGTAGGACTTAGCACGCATATAAGGGCTAACATGAAGGACATCACTGCCCGTGTTCTTAATAACGCTTTCAACTCCATCCCTCCCGCTGCACCGCTCTAGTACCACAAATTCTCGGTGGTTTCTTTATCAAAGAACAGTGCTTTCTGCATATCTATGGTTAAAACCAGCTTCTCATTGTCTTCAAAGTCATGATCCGCCTGTGCCCTTGCGATGAGCAGTTTAGGCATCCCAATGTCCAAATACAAATACATGTCCGCTCCCATTAATTCATTCAATTTCTGGATGCCGGTAATTTGCGCATGGGGATTCGCCTCCCGAATGGTTGCATCCAAATGGATATTCTCGCAGCGGATKCCCATGATGACGTTTCTGTCGACCTTCTTGTGCTTCCTCAGCATATCCGCATGAGCCTTTGGAATCCTGAGGTAATAACGGTTGGTGTGAAACTCAAGTGAACCTTCGCTGCCTTCCAGAATTTTACCTTCGATAAAATTGATTGGAGGCGTACCGATAAACCCGGCAACGAACATATTTCGCGGATTGTTATAGATCAGCTTAGGGGTATCCACTTGCTGGATCACGCCATCCTTCATCACCACGATGCGATGCCCCATGGTCATGGCTTCCACCTGGTCATGTGTGACGTAAACCATGGTTACGCCAAGCTGCTTCTGAAGTCCAATAATTTCCGTACGCATCTGAACCCTTAACTTCGCATCCAAATTCGATAAAGGCTCATCCATTAAGAAGACTTGTGGATTACGGACAATTGCTCTTCCTAAAGCTACCCGCTGGCGCTGTCCGCCGGAGAGTTGTCTTGGCTTCCGATCCAGGAAGGGCTCGATTTCCAGTACCCTCGACGTACTTTTGACCGCTTGATCGATCTCATTTTTGGCCATTTTCCGCAAGCGTAATCCGAACGCAATGTTCTCATATACGCTCATGTTCGGATACAACGCATAGTTTTGAAAAACCATCGCGATATCCCTGTCTTTCGGAGGCAAATGATTGACCAGTTTATCTCCAATGTAAAGCTCGCCGGAAGTAATGTCCTCTAGGCCAGCGWTCATCCTGAGCGTTGTCGATTTCCCACAGCCGGAAGGCCCGACCATGACGATAAACTCGCCATCTTGAATTTCCAAATTAAAATCTCTGACTGCATAAGCTCTCTCTTTGCCAAAACGTTTTTCCACGTGATTTAATAGAATTCGCCCCATTACAGTACCTCCTATAGGTCATATCAACATCTTGTTGATAACGGTTTCAATACGCTTGTTTTTTATTATACACCCCTCATTTGAACGCATTATAGGTGATGATTACTTAGTTATAGGGGGAATCCTGCTTTCAGTTCTTTTCTGCTGTGTAAATTAAAATAAAAAAAGCTGCTCCATATCAATGGCCAGCTCCATAAATTAACAAGAAATATCGGATTCGTCGAGTTCTTGAAAGTTTTGACGATATTGTCTTGGTGTTACCCCTGTTTTTTTACGGAAGAGCGCATGGAAAAACTTCATATCCTGATAGCCCACTTGATTGGCAATCTGATAGATCGGGATATCGGTTGATTTCAACAGTTCACAACATTTCTGTATACGAACATTTTGCAAATACTGGGTAAACGATAGGCCTGTCGATTTTTTAAATAACCGCTGAAAATGGCTTGCGCTAAGGAAAAAGTAGTCCGCCACATCCTGAACCGTAAGATTGTTCGTATAGCGGGATTTGATGAAATGCACAACTTCATCGAACATCCGAAAGGAAGCGGTTTCCGTTTCATTCACCATCTCAAAACGTTGAAGCAATACCAACATTTGGATTAAAAGCGCTATCAAAACCGTTTCAAAGCCAGCACTCTTTTTCAAATATTCCCTATACATGTTTTGGACGATCAAAGAGAAGGTGTCGTGTTTGTCCTGAAAATGCAACCAACGAGCCGTACATTGCTTTGGGTTATTGATAGCATCGAAGGTTACGGAATCTTGCTGCAGGAGATGCTTCCACTTATCAAGTAGTTCAACACGGAAAATGCAGTTATAGATCACCAACATTTTGTCCTGTTTTGGAGAGGACGGCCGGAACACATGGGAGGTGCCAATTGGGATGACAAACAGATCTCCCTGCTTCACATAGATAACTTCTTCGTCAATGTAATGATAACCACAGCCTTCGCCGACGAAACTTATTTCTACGAAATCATGCGTGTGCTGCAGTGTTGTAAACGATTCCAATTCACGATTTAGAAAAATATCCAAATCTTGATCAAAAAATAAATCCCCGCTTAAATGATCGATTCTTCCATTCATAGTTATCACCTTCTTCTACAAGTATTTGTGATCTACGTATTCATGTATGTGAATCTGCAGCAAGCCGAGGAAGTCGGGAACACGTGAAAGGTGCTCCCTGTTCCTCTTGACAACATGGTTATTGTCCCTCTTTGATCCAATCTAACGGCATGCGGATGTGTTTAATTCCTTTACGCAAATAAGAGAAAGCAAGATGAATGTGATTGTCGCGAGTCTCGATAATCGATGGATAGGAATACCCGACTTCTGATTCCTTGTATTCCAGATCAGCCATTTGCACGTTTCTGACATACGGCCAAGTGTTGCCATCATCCTCTGACATTGCAAGTGTAAGTGGTGTGCGAAGTGGTTTCTTGCGAAATTCACCTTTGCGCTGAACCCAACGGAACTGGTCACGCTCCATCGTTGAATTGTTATAAATTAAGGCCAATTGGCCATTATTCAGCTTAACAAGCTGTGTCGAGGAATTATTGTTTGGCAATTCGCTCTTCACTGGAACCGACCAGCTTTTCCCAAAGTCCCGAGAAACGCTCGTATAGATTCGGTCTGCTTGACGACTGCGAAACATGGCATAAAGCTTGCCTTCGTCAAGTTCTACCACGTTCATTTGAACACGATGAATGCTGCCGGGTACCTCATATTCTGTCCACGTCGCACCTTCATCAGAACTTATCAAAACTACGCTATAATGGCCTTCAAGCCGGCAGTAATAGGCCGGTAAAAGCCAATCCCCGTTCTTCAGAGCAAGGGGAGGATGCCGAAGGAAAATCCCAAGTCCATCCGAGAGAACCTCGGCAGCGCTCCATGTTTCACCGCGATCCTCCGAGATTCTGTAAACGATCCTTGACGTTTTCTGGTTGTGTGGTTCATTCGACGTATGAAACAACCAGAGCTTGCCATTTGGCGCTTGAAACAGCACTGGATTTTGCTCGGACCGCTCAAGATTATCAGAGAGCTGAACTGGAGCCAACCATTGTTTGGAACCCGCTGCTAATCTGGACATGACGATATTCGTATCCGGATTCCCTTCCCCGCTGCCGGAGAACCAAACACATAATAAATCTCCATTATCTAATTCCAGTAAATTAGCCGCATGATTATCATTCGTATGAAAAACTGGCAGGTAAGCCTCTTGAATCGTTGAATCTGCTCCGCCTTCGAGCACAGCACCGTTAAATCTACTCATGATAGGATCGCCCCCCTATTAGTCTCTAGTTCCTGCAAAGGAATCTCAACTCGGCAAAGTGTATGGTTTGAGAAAACAAGATTGCCATCTACATAAAGTCGATAGCCTTCCTCGAGATCAGAAACATTGGCATGTACGTTCGGTTTCTTGTACGTAATTCGATACTCACTACCAGCCACTTTCACACGATCTAGAGAGAAGAAATCTAAACCGATATCGAGTGGATCCATAATGATTCGATCCGCTTCCACCGTGAAGCCAGCTACATGCGTAATCATCAGATCAATAAAGAACGAATGATTATATTCCTGCTCATCACTTAACGGTTCGCMTGTCGCGCTGTTGTAATGCTCAACTAGACCGGGTTGATTGAGGTCTCTTTTCATAAAATGTAGAAACGCGTACTCTCGCAGCGTCTGAGCGAAGAATGCATCATATTGATTGCCGCTGCGTTTGCTCTCTTTCGCGAGCGCGTCGAGTGCGATTGAGTTCGTATACGGCCAGGTAGGACCATCCCACACACAACCGTTCCGCCCTTTCACAAAATGGCCCATCCAGCCCCCGTCTTTGGAGTAAGCAGGACAATCCATGGAAACAGAAGGAAACGGACACTTCGAATTGAATTCATTTTCGTTCAATAAATGTCTGATCATCCCCTGGTAGGAGTCATCGATGATTTGCGCCCAAGCTGGATAGAAACCAACAATATTTTTCACGAACGCTTTTTGGTCAGTCTGATAATGGAGGTCGTAGAAAAATGCTGTCTCCTCATCCCACATCTTTTCAAGGATGTCTTGCTTGATGCGATCCGCCAGCAGACGGTAGCTCTCCGCTTCCGAATCGCCAGCGATTTCGCACATATGGGCTACTGCAAGCGTGTTCAAATAGTGATAAACAGTTCGATCTACTCTTTTCAGGTGCGTATACGTTTCTTTATCCTTTGGATTCTTAGGGAAATGATGAAAGTACCAGTAACTCGGCTGATATTCTTTACCCGTGCGAGTATGTTTATATTCGATCATTAATTGATCGTGGTCGCTCCCGTGAATGCGAATGGCTTCTGAGATTTGACTTTTGTAAGCAGGAAGCATCTCGACGATCATCTCCTTGTTGCGATGCACCAGATATAGCTGGTAAGCAGCCCAACAAGTAAAGTTAGCGAATGCATGCATAACCGTGTCGACGGTAAGGCAGCTGAATTGCCCGCCCTCCCCTGGGGATTCCGCCATATTGCGCAGAGGGCCTTCACTATATCTCCTATCATGGTGCCATCTAGCATCCATCAAATGAAGCGGTACAGATA
>NZ_JBFTQB010000213.1:0-10004 GCF_056398785.1 Paenibacillus sp. 01T422
GGTCATGACAAGTCGATTCTGGCTATCGCAAAAGGAAACGCTGACGGCGCTGGTGTCTGTGATACCTGTATTCAAAAAGTCATTGATGCCGGGCTGATCAAAGCAACAGACTTCCGTATCTTGGCCAAATCCGATCCAATTCCAACAAGTCCATACACCTATCGGAAAGATCTGCCTGAGGAGCTCGTCCAAAAAATTAAAGATTTTGTGTTTAGTTATGATAAAAACAACAACAACCCGCCGTTTTTTGCAAATGGGACGCAGAAGTTTTTCCCTGTTTCAGATAAGGATTTTCAAGTTGTCAAAGATACAGCCAAAGCCCTTAATATGAGTCCGGAACAATTATTGAAATAGCAGAAAGGCGCGGTGACGGAGAAATGGCTGCTCTTTTGGAGATTCAGAATCTAAAAAAAGTGTACAGTGACGGAACAACCGCTCTTCAGGGAGTGGATTTCAAGGTAAATGAGGGCGAGTTTGTCGTTGTAATTGGCTCAAGCGGGGCAGGTAAGAGTACGCTGCTGCGCTGCATTAATCGCTTGGTACAGCCGTCGGAAGGTTCCGTTATGTTTAATGCAATGGATACTACCAAAGCGAATCAAACGCAAGTCCGGAAGCTGCGCCGTGAGGTAGGCATGGTTTTCCAAAGTTTCAACCTGATTCAGCGGGTATCTGTCTTAAGAAACGTGTTGAATGGGCGTCTCGGCTACATGAATCCATTAACGGGCATGCTCGGGATGTTCTCGAAAACAGATGTGGAAGAAGCGAAGAAGATTTTATTCCGTCTAGGGCTGCACGAACAAATGTATAAGAGAGCGGATGAATTAAGCGGAGGTCAGCAGCAGCGGGTTGGGATTGCCAGAGCGTTGTCCCAGCGGCCCAAATTAATTCTTGCTGACGAACCAATCGCGAGCCTTGATCCTGTCACTTCGGAGACGATCATGAGCCACCTGCACACAATTTGCCAGGAGGACGGCATTACTTGTGTCGTTAATCTACATCAAGTGGAGGTCGCCAAGAAATATGCCTCGCGCATTATCGGTATCCATAAGGGATCTGTTGCCTTTGATGGAAAGCCGAATCAATTATCGGACAATGAAATTTCGCATATTTACCAGAAGTAGCGGGAAGGGGACTTTAGGGAATGGAAGATCGTTTAAAGGATTTGCAGCGGCAAAAGAAGCTGCAATCCATGATGATTGCCGTTGTTATTATGGCGATTACGATTTGGTCTGCCATACAAACTAATTTTTCAGTGGCAGAATTGTATGCCGGCGGGGGAGAAATAGTGCGCTTCGTTTTGTTCGACTTCCTCCCTCCGGATTTCTCGACGATTAGTAAATTAATCGGACCTGCACTGGATACGATTTATATCAGCTTTGTATCGATGGTTATTGGTGCCTGTTTATCCATGGTTTTGGCGTTCTTTGCTGCAGCTACTACGGCGCCAAACAAAGTCATTCAGATCATCGTCCGAGCCTTCTCTTCCGTAATGCGCAATATTCCTACCTTGATTTGGGCGATTTTATTGGTATTCGCCTATGGGTTAGGAACAACGGTTGGTTGCTTGGCACTTATTATTACCTCGATTGGCACGTTAACCAGAGCTTACGCCGAAATGTTGGAAGAGATCGATATGGGTCAGGTGGAAGCGCTCAAGGCCACAGGTGCAATGTACTTCCAAGTGCTTGGTCAAGCGGTGATGCCGCAGTTCATGCCAGGGTTCATTGGCTGGTCGCTGTATAAATTAGAACTGAATATTAGAGCTTCCACGATTATTGGGATGGTTGGCGGAGGCGGATTAGGTTTTGCCATTCAAAAAGGTATTAAGCTATTTCAGTACCAAGAAGTTAGCTTGGCGATTCTGCTGGTCATTGTCATTGTGGTTATAACCGAATGGACCACTAGTAAAATAAGGGAGCGTATCCTATGAGTACAGAATGGACGCAAACAGCCGGTAAGATGGCCGAGCGATCACGACCTGGCTTTGGAGCCTATCCGCAGAAACCGAAGAAGGATCCTATCTTGGTTGGCGCAGCCATTTTTGGTGCGGTATTCTTCATCTTCTGCTTTGTGCAATTACATTTTGATTTCTACAAAATCATGCAGGGTACTTGGAAGTTTATCGTTTCCTTTGCCCAAATGCTGCCACCGAATGTTGYAGATTGGAAAGAAATCTTACTCGCTGGCCTACTTACTTTGCAGGTTGCGATTGTAGGAACAGTGCTTGCCGTTATTACTGCTTTTTTCTTGTCTTTTCTGGCTGCTGAAAATGTATCGCCACGGACGGCATGGTTCGTGAAAGGCTTGGGTTCGTTGCTTCGTGCGGTGCCAACACTCGTGTGGGCTTTGATTTTCATCGTTGCGGTTGGATTGGGACCCTTCCCGGGGATTTTGGCGATTGGTGTTCATGCTGTCGGAATGTTGATCAAAGTATTCTCACAATCAATCGAAGAAGTCGATGAAGGAGCATTGGAGGCGATCAGGGCCACGGGCGCAGGATGGTTGCAAATTATGGCACAGGCCGTGATTCCCAATGTATTTACTTCCTTCATGGCGTGGAGTGTGTTTCGGTTGGAAATCGATATCGGAGAATYGGTCATCTTAGGTGCTGTCGGCGCAGGCGGAATAGGCTGGGAAATTTCCAATGCGATGCGCGCTTATGAATTTGATACGGTCGGTTTCGTGGCACTGGTAATTTTTGTTATGGTGTTCAGTGTTGAATTATGCAGCAATCGGATGAAGTTGAAAATCCGCAGGAGGGGGTAGATTTCATGAAAAAATCGCAAATTTCCCGTATTCTCATCGATGGTAATCCACAGTTAGTGGAGTCGTTCAGTCTAGAAATTGAACAAAACTATCCCATCACGATGATTAAACCGCCGGAGAAGAGCCTGGTTATGACCAAAGCAAGAGATTCCGTCTCCCAGCAGCCTTTTTACATAGGAGAAGTTCTGGTAACGGAATGCACAGTTTCCTTGAATGATGTTTATGGTTTTGGCGTTCTGATGGGAGAAGATGCCCAGAAATCGTATCAGCTTGCCGTTGTTGATGCAGCCTTTCAGGCGGATTTGCCTGAAACAATGGCATGGAGCGAGCGTTTGCTGGAAGAAGAACAGCAAATCGCTGCCAAACATAGACTCGACTATTCGCAAGCCATGAAGACGAAAGTGAATTTCGACACGATGGAGGAGTACAATGCCAAACGTTAATGAAGCGACTTTCGAGCGGGTTCATGACACGCAGTTCATCTATCGTCAACTGCTGGACGCCTTCGCTAAACCAGGTCAAATCTACAATATGGAACCCGCAGCAGCAAAGCTGACAACCTTATCGCCCCTGCAAGCAATGATTACCTGTTTTGCGATGACGCTTTTCGATGGTGAAGTCAGTTTCTGTTTGGAAATGGGAGGGCAAGAAGGGCTGGACGCTTATTTACGTAGGCAAACCTTTAGCCGAAACGCAGTGGCTTCCCAAGCCGATCACATCATTACGCAAGCCAGCATGGACGCTGGGCAGATACAACTTTTGCTGTCGAAGCTGCGAAAAGGAACCTTGATCCGGCCCGAAGACGGGGCTACGGTATTCCTTCATGTCGATGATTTGGAGACGGAAGCTAGAGGAGATCATCACGGATGGACGCTGACGGGGCCGGGGATTCAACATGCCCAGCATCTCTATATCCCGGGGCTGCCCAAAGCATGGTTCGAAGAGCGTGCCAAGCTAAATCTCGAATATCCTTTGGGCATCGATATGGTGTTGTTTACAGAAAGCGGCAAGATGACGGCTTTGCCCAGAACAACAATCGTTAGGGAGGATGGCATATAGGATGGCATATGTGGCGATTACCGGAGGTCAGGAAGCTATTGGAGAGGCGAATCGCCTCGTTCAATTTTATCGCGTCAAGGATTCCAAACAAAGCATTGATATTGAGCTTATTGAAAAACAATTGCGATTGTTGATTGATCGCATTATGGGCGAAGGCGGATTATACTCCCCGGAGTATGCAGCCATAGCGCTGAAGCAGGCCGAGGGAGATCCGGCAGAAGCGGCCTTCCTGCTTAGGGCGTATCGTTCAACACTACCAAGAAATCACTACTCACATACGGTAGAACCGGCTGATATGCGGGTTATCCGTCGAATTTCTTCCTCGTTCCGAGACGTTCCCGGCGGACAGATTCTAGGTCCAACCTATGACTACACGCATCGGATGTTGAACTTTTCTCTTCGCGAGGAAGATGGTGAAGCGATTGCTGCTTTTGCACAGGAATATTTGGAAGAGGTAGACCTGACAGAAGGCGACTTCACCTTGAAGAAGGTAGCTGACATCCTGCGAGAGCAAGGACTCATGATGAAACGCGAAGAGGCAGCGGCCGGTCTTCAAGACGAAGAGCCATTTGATATTACGAGGGAAAAAATGACAATCCCCTCTACCCGTGCGGCTCGTTTGCAAACACTCGCGCGTGGTGAAACCGGTGCGATGACAGCTCTTGCATATAGCAGCATGCGTGGCTATGGCATCGTGCATCCAACGATTGGCGAGCTTCGTGTTGGCTATTCAGCTGTACATATTCCTTATCCTTATAGTCAAGGTGATGAGGAGGAGTCGGTTTATATTGGCGAAATGCTGCTAACAGAAGTGGAAACAATCAATTCTTTTAAGCAGGACGCGGATTCAGGGAATGTGCAATTTTTATTAGGTTATGGGCTGTGTTTTGGTCAAAATGAGATCAAAGGCATATCCATGGCGATTCTCGAACGCAGCTTGGAGACAACAGGTACGGCTCCTGCACAGGATGAAGAATTCGTTTTGACACATATTGATTCTGTGGAATCCAGCGGATTCGTCTCCCATTTGAAACTACCGCATTATATCACATTCCAATCATCGCTTGACCAAATAAGAAGAGTGCAAGTTCAGCACCAGGAGAAAGCGAAGAAAAAGGAGGAAGATCAAGATGCACACGACAGAAGAGAAGCAAAATCGAATAACCTTCAACACAGTGGCGTATAACTTTGCGTTCCTTGACGAAGGTTCCAAGCGGGAAATTCGCCGCAAATCGTTAAAAGCCGTCGCGATACCTGGGTATCAAGTAGCTTTTGCATCAAGGGAGATGCCGATTGGGAGAGGCTGGGGAACAGGTGGGCTGCAGCTAACCTTATCGCTGTTAGGGCGTCAGGACGTTTTGAAGGTGATCGACCAAGGGAATGACGACAGCGTGAATGCGGTTAGCATTCGCAGATTAGTCCAAGACACGAGCGGCATTGCGACAACGGAACAAACTTCGGCAGCAACGATTATTCAATCAAGGCATCGTATACCCGAGGAAAAGCTGAATCAGTCGCAGATTCTTGTTCTGCAGGTCCCGCAGCCTGAGCCATTGCGTAAAGTGGAGCGCCGGGAGGAATTGACGAGAATTCGGCATGCCGAGATGGATTACAGCGCGATGTGGTTAACCCTGTATGAAAGCATCGTGAAATGGGGCAGCATTACGCTTGGAGCGGATTATCCGGTATTGGTTCATGACCGTTACATGATGGCCCCGAGTCCAATTCCCCGTTGGGATACAGAGAAGCTGCATCAAAGCGAGCATCTCACTTTATTCGGGGCCGGACGGGAGAAGAAAATTTATGCGGTTCCGCCCTATACCAATGTGCGGCCATTACAGTTCGAGGATTACCCTTTCGAGGTGGAGACATTTGCTGATGCATCTTGCCGGCATTGTGAGAGTACACATACGTTCCTCGATGAAGTGAAAGACGAAGTGTCTGGCACTACGCTATATCAATGCTCGGATACCGCCTACTGCAGACAGCAACAGGAAAGGGGAATGTAGACGATGCCAGCACATGGTTTGAACATGATTGAACACTCCTATGATCCTATAGCATCCATTGAAACTCCTTTGCTTAGCGTCCAAGGGCTGCATAAACAATTTGGCAGCGGGTGCGCACATTGCCACAAGTCTTCTACAGATGAACAACAAGGGAGCCGTTGTACCTATTGCGGCAGCATCTGGGCTTGCAGAAACTTAAGCTTCGACTTATATCCCGGTGAAATTCTTGGGGTGGTAGGCGAAAGTGGATCAGGTAAGAGCACATTGGTGAAGTGTTTATATTTTGATGAAGAAGTGACATCGGGCTCCATGACAATGTCTAGTTTCGACGAGGGCAGAACCAATTTATTCGGTCTCTCTGCACAGCAAAAAAGATATATTCGCAATCATGAAATGGGGATGGTGTACCAGAATCCCTTTCTAGGATTGCGGATGACATATTCCAGCAGCGGTAATATCGCTGAAAAGCTGTTTGCCGCCGATCATTTCCATGTCGGCCGTATTCGCGAACGAGCAGCTGAGCTATTGGATCAAGTAGAAATTCCCCTTTCGCGTATGGATGAGCCGCCCAAGAATTTCAGTGGTGGTATGCAGCAAAGGGTGCAAATCTCCAAGGCATTGGCCAATAACCCTCCACTGCTGCTGCTTGACGAGGTAACTACGGGGCTGGATCTTTCGGTTCAAGCCAAGGTGCTTGATCTAATACGCAGTATTCAGCGCGAACTGCAAGTGGCGATGATTGTTGTTTCTCATGATTTAGGCGTTATTCGCATGTTGGCGAATCGGACGATGGTTCTGCGACAAGGGCTCATTGTCGAGCAAGGTTTAACGGATCAGATCTTGGAAGACCCGCAGCATCCTTATACACAGCTGTTAGTTCATTCATTGCTATAGCTTAGATTTGAGCAAATAGAAGGTGGTGATTCCCATTTTAAAAGTAATCGGTCTCAGCAAAATGTTTGAATTGTCCCTCTCAGATGAAATGAAAGTGAATCCGTTTGATAACCTATCCTTTGAGGTTGAAGAAGGAAAGTTTCTAGGTATTGCAGGTCCAAGCGGAATCGGTAAATCTTCCATTCTAAAATGTGTGTATCGCACGTATTTACCAACCTCTGGAGAAGTGTGGTATCTATCTTCTCTGTATGGAATGATCGATTTGGCCAAAGCGACAGAACGCCAAATTACCCATTTGCGCATCCACGAAATCAGTTACGTTTCTCAGTTTCTCAAAGTCATTCCGCGTATTTCGGCTGTAGATATCGTTGCGGAACGACTGCGCCCGCTTGGTTATGATATCAAGAAAGCCAGAGTTCTAGCTGCTCGTTTATTAGAGAGACTGAATATACCCGAACAGCTGTGGAATGCTTTTCCGGCTACATTTAGTGGTGGTGAACAGCAAAGGGTCAATCTGGCAAGAGCGTTTATTGTGCGTCCCCGACTACTAATTCTGGATGAACCGACAGCATCGTTGGATCATGAAACGAAACAAAATGTGCTCGAAATTCTCAAAGAAATGAAGCAGGACGGCACGACAATGATCGGTGTCTTTCATGACTGGGATGTGATGGGCAAGGTAGCTGATCAAATTCTGGATTTGCGTGAATTTCAGGAGGCCAAAATTCAGCTGTAAAGGAGACCCAAATGAAGCGAAACCTGACCATACACGGCGGTAACATCGTAACGCCAACGGGCATTATTGAGAATGGAACGATAGTCATTGAAGATGGTCTTATTGTAGATATACGTTCCACGTCCATATCCGGGATTGGCTCAAATGACTTTAATGTGAGCGGGTGTTATGTGCTGCCGGGCATGATTGACATGCATAGTGATGCGATTGAACATGAGATGCAGCCGAGACCAACGAGCCGATTTGATCTGGAATTTTCGTACCATGAGCTGGAGCGCAAGCTGGTTAGTCAAGGCGTTACAACGATTTATCACTCTTTGAGCATGTGGGGAGAGAATTCAACGAATGATTTCCGTAAGAATCAAAGTGTCAAAGACATTGTGGACCGTATTTGGAATTTGCGCAAACAAGAGCATCTGATTCACCACCGCATTCACGTCCGTGTGGAGATGACGAATGAAAGTGTCGTTCCTTTTATTGAACAATTTATTGAGGATGGCATTATTGATTTAATTTCTTTCATGGATCATACCCCAGGGTTGAACAATGGAAAGGGACGATCAGTGAATTTCCAGTGGATATGGAAGTAGCTGTGGAAGCAAAGCAGCGTGGCCTGTATGTGGTCATGGGAGCTCCGAACATTATGCTGGGACGTTCACATAGCGGCAATCTATCGGCGTATGATGCAGTAAAAGCCGGTGTGGTAGATATCCTTTGTTCCGATTATTATCCTCCAGCTATGTTGCGAGCCGTATTCTTTCTTCATAAACAAGGAATTGAACTCGTTGATGCCGTGAATATGGTTTCATTAAATCCGGCAAAAGCGTTACATATCGACGATCGTACAGGGTCCATTGAAGTGGGCAAAGAGGCAGATTTGTTAATCGTCAGAGAGAATCGTGTGCAATCGCCTGTGATTGAAAAAGTGCTCGTTCGTGGTCATGTAGTTTGTCAAATGGACTATTTATCCGCAGTGACAGATGCGTCTACGAAAGGGGTAGAGCGTATTGAAGCTTAAAGGCGTTGGCGTTAGCTTAATGTCCTATGCGGTTGTCAGCCAATTGGAGAAGCTGGAAGAAAAGCTTCTGGCCGTTCAGAAAGCGGGCTTTCAAACTGTGGAAATTCCAATCCAAGGGATGAACGTAATTGTTAATGGCGAGTTGGATTTGGTGAGGTTGGAGGCTTATAAGAGAGTGCTTAGCCGTCATCCTCTTACCTATACGATGCATGCGCCTTTCGATTTAAATCTATTTCGTCCGCATAACTTTGATTTTGAGACAAATTTGTTTATGACTTCTCTTGAAGTGGTTGGCGCTGTTGGAGCCGAACTGATGGTTTTTCACGTAGGTCGATTCGTGGGCGAAGAACAATTTCAATATCCCCATACATGGCCGAGATACAGTGATGAAGAAATGCGGCAGTTGATGCAGCAGGAAGTAGAGTTTATGCGTGTCGCCGGTGAGAGAGCCAGGTTGCTGAATGTTAAAATTGGCATGGAAAATGTCCGACCGTATTTGGACTGTCCGGATTACTGCTATTCGGTGATTCCGGAGAAGCTTGCCCGTCAAGTAGCAGCCATTAATCATTCCCATGTTGGCATTGCCCTAGATGTCGGGCATTTATATCTATCCACGCAAATGTTCGGGCTGAATCTGCTTGATGAGATGAAAGCCATGCTCCCGTATATAAATCATTTGCACGTCCATGACAATTTTGGCAAGCCTTGCTTCTCCACGGAAAAAAATCAATTCGAGCTGCTCCCTCTCGGACGTGGAGATATGCATATGCCCATTGGAAAAGGCCACGTCCCGATGGACCAAATTACCGGATTGTTGGAATTGGTGCCTTTCCACGGTTATTTGATTCACGAGATTAGAGAACAATACGAGTTTAGTTGGAGCGACTTGGCCCGTCAATATCAAGTGAACGAGGAACTCTATCATTTGTGATTGAATCAGATTATCGAGTCACATGATCCAATCAGAGCTATTCTAACATAATGGGGGGCTGAACGTATGGGAATCCATGCTTATTTTAGGTCTTTAAATGATTTAGAAAGAATTATTCGCTGTCCAGGAAAGTTCAAGTTCGAGGAACACAGTGTTGCAGCTCATTCATGGAAAGTTGTACAGTACGCCAAAACGCTAGCAGATATTGAGGAGAAAAACGGCGCCAGTATTGACTGGAAAAAGCTTTATGAAATCACAAGCAGTCATGATTATGGTGAAATATTCATTGGGGATATCAAAACGCCTGTCAAGCATGCATCCCCTGAACTTCGTTTATTGATCCAAAAGGTTGAAGAAGGCATGGTTTATAACTTTATTGAAGAGCAGATCCCTGAGGAATTTAAAGAAATTTTCCATAATCAGCTTCGCGAGGGTAAAGATCATTCGATCGAAGGCTTAATTTTGGAAGTTGCGGATAAAATGGATCAAGTGTATGAAGCATTTGCTGAACTTCAAAGGGGTAATACGGAGAAAGAATTTATTAAAATGTACCGTGAGGCACTCATAAAAATAAATACGATTCCTTTACAT
>NZ_JBFTQB010000214.1:0-7977 GCF_056398785.1 Paenibacillus sp. 01T422
GCACAGTATCGTGAATCGCTCCTCCCAAACGAACATCGGGACTTTGATGCTCCAAAATGGCGGTGGAGGCCACCACGCAGCAGGCACTTGTCAGATTGAATATACGCAAGCAGAGAATATTTTGAAGAAAATTGTTGAAACGATGAGAACAGACGGATAAAATAATAAGCGAGCCGCAGGATGGGGAGTTCCCGGAATGCGGTTTATTTACGGAGTCGGGAGGCGTGTTAGTGAATATCGATCGCATTCATCATGTGGCCATTATTAGCTCGAATTACGAACGGTCGAAGCATTTCTATGTTGATTTATTAGGAATGACGATCATAAATGAGTCGTACCGAGCCGAACGTGATTCCTACAAGCTGGATTTGCGCATAGGAGAAACAAAGCAGCAGATCGAATTGTTTTCGTTCCCTAATCCACCATTAAGAGTGGATAAGCCAGAAGCTCGCGGTCTYCGACACTTGGCTTTTGTAGTTGGGAATATGGACGAAAGCGTCAAAGAACTAGAGAGCAAGGGGATTGCGGTTGAACCGGTACGAATTGATCCCATAACAGGCGATCGGTATACGTTTTTCGCAGACCCGGATGGACTCCCGTTAGAGTTGGTGGAACATGCCAAATGATGATTTGTCACAAAAGGAACAAAAAGCAAAGTTAGGATTCGCTATAGGATGCTTATGGAGTATCCTGTTGTCTATTCCACTCTGGGCCATAATAATTTGGCTTTTGATGAAAAAATAAATCCCTCAAACGCTCGACTGACCACAAGTCGGAGTAGCGATTAGGGATTTTTTTTATTGGATATTGGCGGTATCAAACCTAGTAAACATYAATCCGTCGTAGTATCCCGTTTAAACTGTCGTAAATCAATATGTTTCCATTATGATCGATAGTAAATAGGGGACTCCCACTAAAGCTTAATACGCTAGGATCTTTAGCATCAAAGGTCATGGATTCTCTGTCAATTATATTATTATTAACGGAAGGCTGCTCGTAGGTTTGAGTTTGTGGATCGAATAAACCGTTATTATAGGATAAAAGTGCAGAATTAACGTAAACATCAATCTTGCCAGAAACATCAACTTGATAGACCTTATTAGCATCAGATAAGTAGAAATATCCATTCCTCGATGAGGCTCCCGTTATCTGTTCTAAATTAACATTGGCTACCTCATTCATAGTGCCGTCCAAGTTGACTTTGCTAATTTTTTTGTTCACTTTATCGAGAATATAAGTTTGAGCATCGGTGTTTAAAGACACATAACTTGCATTCTTATCAGGTATCAGTCCAATTACTTTCATTTCATTTGGCGCCTGAAAGTCGAATAATTTTCCCGAAAATGTATTGCTGTAGTAAAAATGATCTTGATTCAAAAATGAGATGAAGTTGTTTTCTTCATTCATGGAACTTGTTAAATTGTAAGTCACCATCTTCACTTCTGGAAGTATCTCATAAATGACTACTGCTTCTTCAATAAAGGGTTTCGCAGCATGTGCCATCAAATACAGTTTGTTATTAAGACTATCATAAAATAGCTTTTTGGGTGTGATGTTGCTGTATGGAACACGTTGTACAGTGCCCGTTGAATCCTTATACTGTATGTCAAATTTACTATCTATAAAGGTTAAATGCTGATTATTCTTTCCTTCCCCATTATTTTGGTTATAAGATAAAATTCCATAAGAGTAGGATTGACTTTTGACGTCAAAATCTATCATATATATATGGTTGTTTGAGTCTGAAATGATATCTTTTATTTTTACATTGCTTTTCGCGGTTTCTCTCTGTGCTATCGATAAATTATCTACAGTTGGCTTGTCCCGTTTTTCTTTTACTGTTGCAGGTTGAATAGATTTATTAGTGATCGTAATCGCTTGCGTTGCACTGTCGAATGAAACCGTCTGATCCATATTTTCAGCAATAAAGCGAAGCGGCACCATGGTCGTATTATTGAGTATTGTCGCAGATTGCTCCAATGAAGATGAGACTCCGTTTATCAGGGCATCCTTACTGTCGATTGCCAGAGATATCTTGGTTTTGGCCGTAGTCAATGTAATTACCCGTGTAACTTCATCCCATTGGACTGTCACTCCCAGTGACTCCGCAATAAAGCGAAGCGGCACCATTGTCACGTTATTCATTAAAGTAGGTGGAACTGGAAGTGTTTGATTTTGACCATTTACGGTAACAATTTGTTCATTCAGTTTAAGTTTTAGCTCATGCTGATACATAGTAGCTGCTGAGTCTGCTGCAAAAGCAGGTTGAACAGATAGGAATAAGCAGCTGATGCTTAGTGTTAAAAGCTTTACGAATTTTTCATGAAACACGATTATCTTCCTCATTTTCTATGATTTTAATGGCAGATCTCACTTTCTGAATATAAATTATTCCACACACACATACATTTTCCTTTCCGGGAAATACACAAAATAGACTTCTGGCGAAGACATCATTATTAGAATTTTAAAACAAAATTGAACTCTTATACTCATGTGGCATTAATGTATTAACCCTATAATAAAACTTAGAATATAAACTGTTACGGTCCAAGTTTTCTGAATGTTGGACAGTAGACTAATGGATACAGAATAATGACCAAGCTAGATAATGCACATTTTGGCGGAGGAGGATGCACTTGGAAGGAAATTTAGTGTACTGCTTGTATGTAGTCTTAGTCCTATTTATTTGTTACATAATCTTCATTTTACCAACACAATGGCTAAAAATTGAGCGGATCAAACACCCACTTAATCTAAATGTGAGAATCCTGCAGATAAGTGATTTGCATGTTGAAAGATTAAGAATTAGCCCAACAAGAATAGCCACGATAATTAATGATGAGAAACCGGATTATATTTTTATTACTGGTGATTTTACCAAATACCGAAAAATGCTTCCTAGATTAGAAGAGTACCTAAGAGCAATGGCTATTTGCAATGTGCCCATATATGGTGTTCTCGGAAATCATGATTACCAGCAGAAAAATGTAAAGGATATTGTCAAGCTTCTAAGAAAATATGGGATTCATTTGCTAAGAAACCAGTCGCTGCATTTAGAACGATTTGAATTGATCGGAATTGATGATTTYGATTCAGGTAAGAGCGACATTGAAACAGCATTCCGAGCAGTTGATGATCGTAGAACGAAACTAATCATTACCCACGATCCTAACGTAGTTCTACACTTGAATAAAGAATTTGATTATTTAATGGCTGGACATCTCCACGGTAAACAATTCAATATTCCATTTTTCTTCCATGTCAAAGATGCAGGTAAGCTGCCTAGGCTGGGGATATATAAGGGATTACATCAACATCAATTTGGGACTTATTACATTTCTAAAGGTATTGGGCAAACAGGAATTAATGCAAGATTTCTTGTTAGAAGCGAAGTGACTATGCATTATTTGTAAGAAGAGTCAGGGTGTTCACAAGTCATCGGGCAACGTTATGCAGAAATGGTATCACTCCTGGGATGAACAGAGCTAACGGACACCTGCGCCGTTATTGTCCTGATATCCGCCTCGTTTCGCGCCTAACTGACGTCAGAGCTCTTATTCGACCATTTCGTGGGCAAAACACTTCGAAATGGTCGAATAGACGCGCTCATGTCCGTTAGAATTCTGAATCGGTGTTATTTCACCGAATAAGGGCTCCTGTGTCCGTTAGCTTGGCGCGAGGACTCCACGATCTCAAGATACTAGCATGGGTTAACGGGACACCATACCCACGTAAAGACCACAAAAAAACGGCCGCTAAGACGTAAAGTCTCAGCGGCCGCTTTTCATTTCCGTGCTGTCTGCCCTACCTACGCGGAGGAAAAGGCCCCAGATATTGATACAGGTTACATTCAATCCGTCCGTTAAACAACTTGCGCTTCTTATCAGCGCGGCGGTTCATATAATGCTCGAGCTGTGTGCTCGGGCTGAGAATGAACATGCTCCACGAAGGCATTGGAGCTGTGAGAATCCCGAGCTCGCGCAGCGCGACCTCGACATCCTTGGCTTCGCCAAGCCGCTCTCCATAAGGTGGGTTGGTGATTAAGCAGCCATAGTCGCCGCGCGGGCGGGCTTTGGCGACAGGCTCCACGCGAAGCTGGAACTGCTTCGTCAGTCCAGCCGCCTTCGCGGCGGCCTCTGCCACTTCGATGGCAGACGGGTCAATGTCACTGCCGATAATGTGAAGCGGCACATTATCGCGGACCGCGTCGAAAGCTTCGTCGCGCGCTTTGTCCCAGAGCTTGCGTGGCACATTGCCCCAYGCCTCGCTAGGGAAGCTGCGCCGCAAGCCAGGCGCAATATTCCAGCCGATCATGGCAGCCTCGATCGGAATGGTTCCCGACCCGCAGAAGGGGTCGTAGAGCGGCCGATCGACAGTCCAGCGGCTGAGCAGGATCATGGCCGCCGCCATGGTCTCTTTCAGCGGTGCTTCGGTCACGAGCTTGCGATACCCGCGCTTGTGCAAGCTTGGGCCTGTCGTGTCGATCGTGAGTGTCGCGATATCGTTCAGAAGCGCGACCTCAATCACGTAACGCGCCCCGTTCTCGGGGAACCATTCGGTGCCGTATTGAAGCTTAAGCTTCTCGACGACAGCTTTTTTTACGATACCTTGGCAGGCAGGGACACTGGAAAGCTGTGACTTATGGGAACGCCCTTGCACTGGGAATTCGGCATCGTTCGGAATCCAGTCGGGCCAAGCGAGCGCTTTGGTGCCTTCGAAAAGCTCATCAAAGGTCAGAGCTTTAAACTGGCCCATAAGCACCAGAATTCGGTCTGCTGTACGCAGCCATAGATTGGCTCGGCAGATAGCAAGCTCGTCTCCCATAAAGCGTACGCGGCCGTTCTCAACGGTAACCTCGTTATAACCGAGGTCGCGGACTTCGCGAGCAACGATAGCTTCAAGTCCCATTGGGCAAGTTGCAATTAGTTCGATAGATTGTGGCATGTTTAGATTCCTTCCATCCGGGTTGTGCTTCGTTCATAAAACTCATACAATTAACAAGTATAGGACAAATAAGATATACTTACAAACGAAACGGCAAACTCTTAGGAGGAATGACATGGAAACCCTAACAGCTGAAAGCTATATGGAAGGCTTATATGCAGATGACCCCGTGCTTGAGCGGGTGAAGGAAGTCATACGAACCAATAATATGCCAGAAATATCAATCGCACCCGGATACGGCAGATTGCTCACAATGCTAGTGACGATGATTGGCGCAAAAAAGGTGCTTGAAATAGGAGCTTTGGGCGGTTATAGCGGGATCTGTCTGGCTAGAGGGCTGCAAGAAGGCGGCAAACTCATCTCTCTTGAGTTGAAGCAGGAATTCGCCGATATAGCCAAGCAAAATGTGGCTGATGCGGGTCTGGGCCAGTTCGTCGAGTATCGTATTGGCGAAGCGTTGACGCACCTGAATGAGCTGCTTGCGCAAGGGGAGCGCTTTGATTTCTTTTTTATCGATGCGGATAAAGTGAACTATCCAAACTATTTGGAACTTGCCATTCAATTGGCAAATCCGGGGGCTATCATTGCAGGCGATAATACGCTCATGAGGGGCAAAGTGGTTGACGCAAACCAAACCAAAACCTCTGTGCAAGCTATGCGCAGATTCAATGAGCTCATTGCTACGGATCCACGTTTGGAAAGTACGATCCTACCAGCCTATGACGGCTTAGCGCTAGCTCGGGTGAAATAAAGCGTACATATCAAGGGCTACCTAGAATGTCTGAAAAGACGTTCCGGGTAGCCCTTTGAGTTATGGCAGATGAGAAAGTTTATCTTAGGAAGTTAGCTGATGCACGTGGAATAAGTTGAATTCGTTCATTTGCCATGGTGCCTTCTCTTCTAGCTGAGTAACAGGCTGAGCGGGCTGTGGTGTGGATATAGGGTGTACAATTTGCTGTTTCTTGAAAGGTATAGCGCTCATCCCATTCCAGTAAATAAGCAAAATCTCCGCACATATAACGATAAAAGCAATTTTGGGCCAGTTCAGCTTCATGGAGGGCATCCTCGCTTTCAATGATGAACCTATATTATCATGTAGTGGAATTAATTTCCATAATAATTTTTGGTGCTATTTATTATTTATGCACCAGCCCCGTCGAAATTTCAAGCGCATAGCGCTCTGTCTCTGGCATATTCACGGCGTGAGCTCTGCTGATAGCATGGTCGATATCATAGGGTACTCGCACATATTGAAGGGAGAAACCTGCTTGCGCCTGACTGTCCATAACGCCTTCCAGAACGCAGTAACAGGCTTGTGGGATGCCATCATAGGGGATGCCCACACTGCCAACATTAAAGAGCATATGACCGCTGTCGGTGCGCTTTGTAGCGGCCTTTTCCGAGGGGTTCTTCATGGTGATCAAAAAAGGGATGTGGATATCCCCGTATCCAACGATATCAGGCAGCTTTCCATTAGGAGCAGCTCCGGTCATTTCTGTATTTTGAAACAGTGCCAGACGCTCTTTTTTGGAGGCTTTGCGTTTTACGCGATGGTAGACGCTTTGGGAGGAAGCATGGAATAATCGGAACATTTTGCCGCTAAGGTAGAAATCAACGGAGAATGGCAGCCCTGCCAGATAAGCAAGTCTCTCAGGCCCTAACTGCTGCTGCTGCCAAATGCCTGCTGGCTTGTCTTGAGGCATATTGATGCCTAAGTCCCAATTCCCCTGTATGACAACGTCACAGGTCCTTTGTATAGTGTCAACAACGGACGCCGAGTCAGGTCCTTTACCGACAAGGTCGCCTAAGCAATAGATTCGCTCAATACCGCGCAGTTTGATATCAGCAAGTACAGCTTCTAGCGCAGGTAAATTTCCATGGATATCTGAAATAATCGCGATTTTTTCCAAAATAATAAATTCCTTTCCGTGCTGGTCTCATGTGTTAATCTTAATTCTTCAGTTATATCATACGGATTCCATTCTGAAAATGAGTGTGCTTGACTATTACCCATTGCTAGATTCTTCTGCTATAATTTGTAGGGGGAAAGGGGAAGGTTTTGAATGGAATCCAGACTAGAGCGTCACCGCAAAGTGAAGGAAGAGCGCACTCCTCAGAAGAAAACTCCGCTGAAAGTAATTGGAGGACTCACACTGGCTGCTGTCGCTTGTTTCGCCATTGGGATTGGCGCATCCTATTGGACGTCGAACAGCAAAACTACCGAAGAACAAGAGGCTGCTTCACCATCCTCGCCAGTTAATTCGCCTCAACCGACGAATGCAGCGAGCACACCGCCCAGTCCTACAGCTACTGCAAACGCAATCGTTCCATCGTCATCACCTACGGTTACGGACAAGCCAACGAGCAGCGACGGGCAAGTGAAACTGACTTTTGTGGGAGATGTGCTGCTAGCCTCCAAGGTGGAAGATATTTTGAAGCAAAAAGGCTATGATTACCCTTATACGAATGTAAAAGATTATTTGACCAAGCCGGATTTCACCATCGCTAATTTGGAAACACCCATAACGACCAGAGGTACGGAACAGAAAAAGGATTATGTGTATCGTTCTTCACCCATGGCTTTACCTCCGCTCAAGGATGCTGGCATTGATATCGTTAATTTAGCCAATAACCATGTCATGGATTATGGCCCTGAAGGTTTGCAGGACACGATGAATGCCTTGGACCAAGAGGGGATTAAACGCATGGGAGCCGGCAATGGTTTGGAAGAAGCCTACCAGCCTGTTATTATGGAAAAAGATGGTATAAAGATTGCCTTCTTCGGCTTTAGCCGTGTTGTTCCTGAGGCCTCTTGGAAAGCAGGTCCGGGGCGCATCGGGGTGGCGGAAACCTACAATTACAAGCCGCCTGTTGAAGCCATTCAAAAAGCGAGAGCAACTGCTGATCTTGTCGTCGTTGTTGCACATTGGGGCGTCGAACGAAGCGACAATCCAGATAAGTATCAGACGGATTTGGCACACCGTTATATCGATGCCGGCGCAGATTTGGTTGTTGGCGGTCATCCACATG
>NZ_JBFTQB010000215.1:0-7965 GCF_056398785.1 Paenibacillus sp. 01T422
GGGCAGGTTTCCTACGACCGGGCCATAAACATAAAAGCTCATCCTTCCAACATGGAAAGATGAGCTTTTATGCATTAAACCCGATACATGCTGCGGTACACCGATGGAGCCATTCCGATTTTCTGTGTAAACACGCGGCTCAGATAAAAACCGTTCTCAAATCCACAATTTCCAGCGATGGCATCTAGTGTCAAGGTCGATCCCTCCAACAAATGGCGCGCTCTTGTTAAGCGCAATTCATTCAGAAATTCAGACGGTGTTTGCGAGAAAGCTCTGCGAAACCTTCGCGTAAGCTGCACGGGAGTAAGCCCCAGACTCTCAGCCAAGTCCAACATAGATAAGCTTCCGTATGCGTGATCCGTCAAGTATTTGCGCGCTTTTTCCATCAAAATATCGGTTTCTGTGATGAGAACGTCTTTGAGCTCACGTTCAATCGTTACCAATCGAAACATATCACTGAGCATGTGCTGCTTATGCCGTGTGCTCTCTTCGTCCCAACCCGGCAGTTTCTTCAAATAGTAATAATTCGAGGCCAATCTTTCTATATCCTTAATGATGAGCTTCCCTCTCCAACTGTTTGCGTCCTCTGATGTAGGTTCTGACAGCCACACGAATTGCAGAAAATGAAAGGACAGCGGCTCCAATGTCCTTCTTCGAAAGCCAATATGAGGTGGACAGATAACGAAGTCGCCGAATCCCGCTTCTCCCTTATGCTCCCCGATTCCATAGACGAATCTACCCTCTTCCACGGCAAATAACGTCCAGCAAGGATAGGTGTCCTCCTTGTACATAAACTCATTTTTGCGATGCCAATAGACATGGGAGATGAGTTTTACCGCCACATCACGAAAAGCCATATCCCCATCCCCTTAATATGAAATAAAGTATATGCTTATTGTAACTAACTGCATGTTCAATGGGAATAGAATATTTTACAATGAAATCAAAGATATTCTACTAACTAGTGAGGTGCTGGTCATGAAACACGAAATCGTTACATCCGACATCACCGTTGTCGGCGGGGGGTTAGCCGGTGTATGTGCCGCAATCGCAGCCGCCAGATTAGGTCAAACTGTTTCACTTGTTCAAAATCGCTCTGTACTTGGCGGCAATTCCAGCAGTGAAGTACGCGTGTGGGTTTGTGGAGCTACTTCCCATGGGCTTCATCGGTATGCGCGTGAAACCGGTATCATGGGTGAAATGTTCGTTGAGAATCAATACCGCAATATCGATGGAAATCCCTATCTATGGGATCTTATTGTGCTCGAAAAAGTAAAAGCCGAGAAAAATATTACCCTCTTTTTGAATACAGATGTTCATGAAGTTGATGCAGACGGGGACGAACATTCCCGAACTATCCGATCCGTTACAGGCTGGATGATGGGCTCGGAACGCCGCATCCGCTTCGACAGTCGCGTATATCTAGACTGCACAGGCGACGGGCTCGTCGGTTTCCTAGCGGGCGCGAAGTTCCGTATTGGCCGTGAAGCGCAAGAGGAGTTTAATGAAGAATGGGCACCTCTCGTGCCAGATGATATTACTTTAGGAAGCACCCTTCTCTTCTATACCAAAGATGCAGGCCGACCAGTGAAATACATTCCGCCAAGCTTCGCGAAGGATATTACCCAAACCACGATTCCCATGAAACGGGTTATTCGCAGCGGAGATAATGGTTGCGCTTACTGGTGGATAGAATGGGGCGGCGAAATGGATACGGTTCATGATAATGAAAAAATCCGTGATGAACTATCTTCCGTGATCTATGGGATTTGGGATTATATCAAAAACTCCGGTAAATTCGAAGCCCAGAACCTCACGCTAGAATGGATCGGTTCCGTCCCGGGCAAGCGGGAATATCGTCGTTTCGTAGGGGACTACGTGTTGAACCAAAACGATGTCATCACGCAGGAGCTATTCGAAGACCGCGTCGCCTTCGGCGGCTGGTCGATTGACTTACATCCACCGCAAGGCATGTACGCTACGGCAAAGGGCTCCAAACATATGCATGTGGACGGCAGCTACCACATTCCGTTCCGTTCCCTCTATTCGGTCAATACGACGAATATGCTCATGGCTGGGCGCAATATCAGCGCGTCCCATGTTGCCTTTGGCACGACGCGCGTCATGGCGACTTGCGCCGTCATCGGCGAAGCCGCAGGCACTGGCGCTGCCCTCTGCGCAGCGAAGGGCATCTCCCCTCGCGAGCTGCATGGCAGCCATCTGAGCGAGCTGCAGCAAATGCTGCTGCGGCAGGATGCCTCCGTGCTCGGGATCAAGAACGCAGACGCGACTGACCTCGTGCTTAGCGCGTCCTTGACAGCGTCCAGCACATTGAGCCAGCTGGCTGTTGAGAAATCCGTATCGGTGTATCCACTTACTGATAGTGCAGCACTTCTCGTACCCGTAGATCCGCATATCGAAGGCTTGGAGCTGCTGCTTGACGCTTCGGAGCATACGGAGTTATCCGTTGAGTTATGGAGCACGGGCAAGCCGCAGAACTATGTCCCGCATACGCAAGTAGCAGCCGTTCAAGTAGCCGTCTCCCAAGGATCAGAGCAGTGGATTCATGTTCCGATAGCTTGGCACCCGGATACCGCTCAAAACGCATTTATTATTTTACGCAGCAATCCTGCACTATCCGTTCATAAGTCCGACAAGCTGCAGTCTGGCGTCCTTGGACTCAAGCACAAAGATAATAGCAATTCCGCAGATTATGGTGACACGACGCCGAACCAGCCTGTTGTTGATTGGACGCCTGGGGAATTCAACCGCAAGATGATCTGCTTCCGACTGCTCTCGCCTACTTCGGCTTACTCAGCAGATAAAGCAGCTAATGGCTTTAAACGCCCCTATGGCGGCCCAAACATGTGGTCTTCAGCTCGTATAGAAGCTGATAAACCGGAATGGCTGGAAGTCAGCTGGCCGCATGAAGTGCCGATCCGCAGCGTACAGCTTACACTGAATGATGATGTCCATGAGGATCTAATTAATTTGCATCATCATCGGACAGAGTTCGAGGTTATTCCTGAGTTGGTTAAAGACTATAAGCTGCAAGCCTTCACTCACGGAGAGTGGAAAACTGTGGCTGAAGAACTTAACAATCACACGCGGCGACATACTCATACCTTCCCTGAAACCGTAGTAACCAGTCGCTTGCGCCTACTTGTAGAGTCAACCAACGGTGCTGAGCGAGCTGAAATCGTAGAAATTCGCTGCTACAGTTAATAGCAAAAAGCGCGCAAAATGGCCTAGCATATGCTGCCGTTTCGCGTGCTTTTTTCTTTGCCGCCGGGCTTGGTTTCCGACAATCTTTTTCTATAAATAGGTCTTAATAACCCTTGTTTAACCTTACATGATATGTTATATTAAAAGTGCGCCAAATCAAGATTTCCTCTTCAAAAAGTTGACATAGGAGTGATGAAAATGAATCAAAATTCTGTTCAGATTCCTCAAGGTGAAGAGATCATTTATGTAGAAATGACTGTTAAGGAAGCGCTTGCATTAACAGGTGCAAAGTTCAACCAAAACCACAAATTAGAGACAGATGCCATCAAAAAGGTGAAACAACGTCTTGCAGATAAGCTGCTTCCTCCAAACCATTAATCGTACTCAATGTCTTCGCATACAGGGCCCAACAAACGATAACCATCGTCTGTTGGGTTTTTATTTTTCACCTAAGCCGTATCAAAATCAACCAACTGATCATAATAATCACGCGCTTTCCAACAACGATGAGCAAGGAGGAACAATCATGTCAGCAGATCATAAACAGCAAGGCCAATCCCGCAAAAATACGACTACGAAAACGCAAGATCAGAAGAGCAATAAAGGACACAAATAAAGGAAGAAATAAAGAAATAAAGAAATAAAGAAAGTCCATGCCTCCTCTTCCAATAGGCGTGGACTTTTTTCGATTAATTGATTTTTCTTCTTGTCAAAATACATGGAACCCCTCTACCAACAGCCCCCGGCTGAGACATTTGCTCCAAATAACGAAGTCCTCTTGTACATTGTGTTTTACAAACCGCGCACGTAGACGACTCCACAATTCTCATCGTATACTGCTCTCTGGAAGACACTACTTTCTTCTTAGCAACCTTGCCCTTACCTTTAGGTGGTGCCATAACCTCGCCTCCCAACCGTCTACTTACTCCAGTATATGAAGTCTGGACAGATCGGTTCTTGAGAAACATGAGAAACAAGGTTATGTTCACTATACTTGTCTAACGGTTAACTGTTTGTAATTCCAGCGCAGTTAGCAGGATCGGGACGATTTCCGCATACAGATCGGCGAAGGATTCTACGGGAAGCGGATTGACACCAACACCTAACTCAACTGTAAATCCAGGCCTTCGGTAATGTTGTATGAACCAATCTTTATACCCTGCATCGCTATCGGTTAATTGCACGGCCTCATAACCGCTGACGATAGCTAATTGTTCGGCAAAAGACTCAGATTCCGGCGGTTCATACCCACGATAATTCCAATAGATCTCTCTGCCTTGGGTATGCAGGGCAACGACAAGCTCAAATGGATGGCTTTCTGTGAACCGCGCAAGTGCTGCAGCCTCAGGCTCAGATAACGGTGTCTCACCGCCATAATCCCGCGGTCCCGGCCCTAACTGCCCTCTACGCTCAGCCTCGTCTTCCCAATGCGCTGGGAACTGATCATTGAGGTCTACGCCCCTGATATTCGCTTTCCAGTTGCTAAAATCAGGCTGTTCTCCGTTCCATTCCAGTAAATTAGCTTGATACGGATGATCAGGGCTGAGGCCATTAAGAACAAGTTCTACGCCATCAGGATTCACCATAGGAACAACCCATAAGGAGTACTCTGAAAGCAGGCGTCTAGTGTTTCTGCCCTGCCATGCCGTTCCTCTGGCATAGGAACAAGCAAGATCCTCCACGAATTGCATAATAAGCGGTGTCGTTATCCACTCATTTGCATGGAACGCTGCATTGACATGGAGCTCTCTAGCCCCCTGACCGATGCGAAGCGCCGGAATGCCTCTGCCCATTACACTTTCCCCTATAACTTCGACATGCAGGAAAGGATAAATCCTACCCAGCCGATTTAATTCATCACACAACGTCTCATACCCGTAACCCAACATACGACCACCTCACAGCTCTTTGATCTCCTACGTAGGTTATGAATATGCCTCCTCCATTAGAATCATGCGGCGTAATGAAGTTAAGTTCGAGTCACGCCCGCAACAAAAAAACAGACCCCTAAGGGTCTATTCAAAAAATAGTAGGCACCTGCCAGACGACAGGTGTAATGGCAATCTGATCTTTGAGCCAGCTTTCCGTAATACGCTTAAATAACGTAGGTTCTCCGCTGCAAAAGAATTGGTGAATCGGCAATATCCCCGATGTCTCCATCCGATCGCGATGGTACAGTATCGTGCTGATCTCTCTCGCCGTTTCGTCCGCAGATGAAATCAATGTTACGTCCGGCCCCATAACCCGAGAGATCGGCTCCATCAGAAAGGGGTAATGCGTACATCCCAATATTAAACAATCAATTGGCTTGCCGACCAACGGCTGAAGCGATTGCGCCACAATCTCCTGCTCTTGCTCTCTGCCAAAAAGCCCTTTTTCCACGAAAGGCGCCAAAAGCGGACAAGGCTCGCTGTACACCTGAATGCTCGGCGAAATTAACCTTAAGGCATGTTCATATGCCTTGCTTTTGATCGTCCCTTCCGTGCCAATAACCCCAACAACCCCGGTTCGCGTATGTTTGATTGCGGCTCTCGCTCCTGGCGAGATAACACCCAATACCGGAATTGAGACATGTTCTCTAATATCTTCTATGGCAACCGCGGTTGCCGTATTACAAGCAATCACAATCATTTTAGGGTTAAATTGAATTAAGTAATCCACAATTTGTCGGGTAAATGTACGTACTTCTACAGCCGATCGCGGACCATAAGGACTTCGAGCAGTATCACCGAAATAGATGACTTTTTCTTGCGGCAGCTGCCTCATGAGTTCTTTTACTACAGTTAATCCTCCGACTCCGGAGTCCAGTACGGCTATCGCTTGCTGCACACCTATCCGCTTCCTTTGCCGGTTAATGAATTTCACAGGCTACATGGATAGAATATGAACGTACAAGCTGAAAGGTACCTAGGCTTACAACCCTGATTATTGGTGGTCGGTCACCTATTTTTTGGGCTGCAAATCATTCACGAGCGCGAATTCATAACCCCGCTTCTTGATTTCTTTACAGATGCGCGCGAGCGCCTGCATATTTTCCAAGGATCCCTGATGCATCAAGATAACATTGCCATCATGCAAGTTATTCATGATATCGTTGTACGGATCCTCGGCACCGTTCTCTCTCGGTTCCCAATCTCGCATAGCAGTTGACCAAAAGACTGAAGTATAACCCATACTGGATACTAAATTTAAGTTATGCATATTGTAGTGACCGTAAGGGAAGCGAAAATATTTCTCGACTTCCTTGCCCGTCAGCTTCTTATATAAGTCTTCAAAATCCGTAATTTCCTTGCGAATTTGGTCATCGCTCAGCTCATTGAAATCTTTGTGCGTCATCGTATGATTGGCAACGAAATGGCCGTCTGCCACAACTCTTTTCAAGTAATCGGGATTTAACTTAATATTGTTTCCTGAGATGAAAAAGTTCGCTTTCACGCCATTTTCCTTCAAGGATTTCAGCATTAAATCGACTTCAATCAGCGGGCCTCCCGCGTCAATTGTTAAGTACACCTTTTTCCCGGTGCCAACCCAAACGGCTTTCTGATCAGCGGTAAAAGATTTCGTTTCTTTCGGAAAATCGGGAACCTGCCCTGTTTTCTTCTTCATGTAATACCACGAGTAAGGGGTCTTGTCCCCTGCGATTGGCTTTGTATTTGTCGCGGCTGCTGCCGGTTTTGCTGATGCGGTTGGACTAGGGGCAGTCGTAGGATGCGGAGTTGCACTCGGAACTACGGATGGCTTAGGAGTCGCTATGGGCTTAACTGTTGGTTTAGGAGTTGGCGTGGGCTCTGCTGCTTTGGTCGTGGCTTGCGGACTTGGTGTCGTTACAGCTTCGGCAGCAGGAGAGAGCAGGCTTTTGTCTGCACAACCGACCAATGTCGCGCTTAAAAGGATCAGCAGTGCAGCACTTTTGGTAATTGATGTCATCTTAGCACCTCGCTTGATTGGAATACGTTCAGTACTCCTTTCGACAGCGCCAGACAAATTACCTGCCTATTTTTGGTACGAGGGTTTATTTCGTAGCTCGGTATGTCAAGAATTGGAGAATAGTAATCAAAATAAAAGCAACACCAGCAAGCATAGGAATCGTAATAAAACCAAGCCAGTTCAAGTAGTCTACGTCACATGGAATTGGCCCGCAGCCCGTTGCGGATTCGTGGAAAACCCCGGATTGGAGCAAGACGTKATAGACGGAAATACAGGCTCCCCAAATCGTCAAGGGTAATACATAAATCGTTAGTTTGTAGTCTCTGCGCACAGCAGCAATCCCCAAGATGACAGCCAGCGGATACATGAGAATACGTTGATACCAACATAGTTTACAAGGTATAAAATGCATGATTTCCGAGAAATACAGGCTCCCTAATGTGGCGATTAAAGCAATCAGCCAGGATAGGTGCATACCGTTTTCTCTTAAAAATTTTTTTGACATTTGTGCTCGTCCTCCCCTTCCCCATTATTATAGAAAAATTTAGGAGGGAAGTCTAACCTTTTGGTGGAAGCGGCGGTGTCATGGATCGTCACTTCGATACTAGGCTACTATTGGGACAAGTAGTGGTGCCATTGGCTTGTCATTTACGCCGATTGCTAGGGCTATTTTCAGCTGCTGAGCCACTTTTGAGCAAATAACTGACATTACTACCGCTAATCCAGTCAATTCTCGGATATTTCGGTAGTTACAGCCGATTTAGATCCAGTTTCTGGTGTTATTCCCTTCACTGGACCGACGCGGCGTGGATT
>NZ_JBFTQB010000216.1:0-11602 GCF_056398785.1 Paenibacillus sp. 01T422
GTTATGACGGTGTGGAGCTCTCAGCGATCAAAGGCATGTGCGAACACCTCGAACTTGATAATTGGCGGGAACAAGCGCCAGAGATTCGGAGAATTGCCGAGGAGGTTGGGCTGAAGCTCCTGTCGATGGAAGTGGCTGAGCTGAGTGAGACGAGGCTTCCGCTTGCATTCGAGGCTGCGGCTGAGCTCGGGATACCGGTTGTCAATGTGGGACCGGGCGGAAAGTCGGACGTGGAAGAGGATTTGCAGTTCACGATTGAGAAGCTGACGAGAATGTCAAAGCTTGCTAGTGAAAACGGGGTTACGCTTTGCGTGAAAGCGCATGTCGGTGGTTCGATCTATAACACACCTACCTCGTTAAGAGCGATAGAAGCAATTGCAGATCCAGCTTTTGGCATCGATATGGACCCTAGTCATATTTATCGAGCTGGCGAGAATCCGGAAGCAGCGTTGCCAGCTGTGATTTCACGCGTGAAACATATCCATATTCGCGACTGCAGTGGCAGGCAAGCAGGTCCGGGCACGATCGACAAGCAGGCATGCGGGCGTGGAGATATTGATTTGATCGGTTACTGCAAAGTGCTTGTGGATAACGGTTATGAGGGGCCTGTATGTCTTGAAGTTATTGGCGCTAATGGGCATTCACTTGCGCAAGTTTCCATTGTAGCAGCTGAAAGCTATGGCTATTTGAATGCCGTGCTGCGCTCTTTTGGAGCGAGATAAGTCGAATATAAACGGAGAAGGAGTAATTCCCATGACATCAAAAATGCCGAATTTACTGCTGCTTGGTATAGATAGCTTGCGTCGAGATCATATGAGTGGATATGGCTATCACCGGCTGACAACGCCGCATATCGATCAATATAGCCAAGGAGGCGTGCTGTTTGAGCAGCATTTCTCCCCCAGTATCCCGACGACTCCGGGGTATGCCTCCATGCTCACGGGCATGGACTGCTTCGGAACAGACGTTGTCGCGCTGCGGCATGGCGGACCTGTTGGCGACCATGTCAAGATGCTCTCTGAGCTCTTGGAAGAAAACGGTTACAACACAACGTGTATCGGCTTCACAGGCAACCCTTCGGCACGAGGTTTTCAGAAGTATATCGATTTCGAAGGCTGGGGACCTGATGAAACGGGAAGAAGCCCGAAAGCAGACAATTTGAATCGTGTCGCGATTCCGGAAATGCAGCGTCTGAAGGAGGAAGGTAAGCCGTTTTTCCTCTTTTTGCGCCATATGGATCCGCATTCGCCGTATTTGCCGCCTAAGCCGTTCGAGCGGATGTTTTATGACGGCAATGAGTGTGATCCAGACAATCACTCATTGGATGAGCTTTATGATTTTAGACCATTCGCTGACTATTTCAGTTCCTGGTTCCCGGAGGGATGTACAGACAGCAAATATATCGACGCACAGTATGATGGCGCAATTGCCTACATGGATGCGGGTATTCAAGCGATATTCACAGCCCTTGAATACCTTGGCATCGAAGATGAAACACTCGTGGTCATCACCTCCGATCATGGTGAAACCTTGAATGAACATGATTGTTATTATGATCATCATGGCTTGTATGAAACGAATTTGCGAATTCCGCTCATTCTGCGGTTTCCGGGCAAGCTGCCGGCAGGTAAGCGTGTAGCTAGCTCCTCGCAAATTAAAGATGTGATGCCGACTATTGTTGAGTTATTGGGCATACCGTGTGAGATCCCATTCGATGGCCGCAGCCTGATTCCGCTCGTTAAAGGCGAGGAGCGGGTGCCGGAAAGTGAAATGTATATTACAGAATGCACATGGATGCGCAAACATGGCTGGCGGACACCGGAATGGAAGCTGATTGTAGCGCTTGAGCCGGATCTGCATTTCAAGCCTCCAGTGGAGCTGTATCACTTGGTTCGCGATCCTGAGGAGCTGCATAACCTAGTTGATGAAGAGCCGGAAGTAGCGGCCCATCTCATGAGCCGGTTAAATGCGCATATTGCGAAGCGGGAACAGGAGACTGGACGGGAGAATCCGATCTATACGAACTTGAATTGGCATGGCTTAGGCTGCGGTCCGTTCAAAACCTCACAGCAGGCTTTTGATTCCATGCATATCGGTTCCCCGAGGACGGCACGCTCCCTGCAAACGAAAGAGAAGGAAGCAGAAGCAGTAGCAGACGCGGAGGGAGAACCCGCAGAAGTGGAAGCCGATTCGACATGCTGAGAATAGCCGTTGTCGGAGTCAATCACATTGGACGTATCCATTGCCGTTGTTACAAGGAACACGCAGATAGTGAACTTATCGCTATCTGCGATTTGAACAAAGAACTGGCGGATTCTGTTGCTGCACAGTTTGGCGTGAAGGCTTACTACGACTTGGATACAATGCTTGAAGCTGAGCAGTTGGATATCATCAGCGTAGCTACTGGCGGAATCGAAAATGGCTCTCATCACCGAGAGCCTGTTATGAAAGCCATTGCGGCCGGTAAGGATGTCATCGTCGAAAAACCCATTTCCAATTCGCTAGAAGAAGCGCGAGAGATGGTTCAATTTGCCAAAGAAAAAGGCGTCCGTTTCGCCTGCAATCTTAATCATCGTTTCACGCCGGCAGCTAAGAAGGCGAGGCAGTGGATGGAGAATGGCGATATTGGCCATCCGCTTTTTGTGAACATGAAGCTGACGATCGGCAATCCGAATGAATCCAATCCCTGGATCCATTTGCGTGCGCTGCACCCGCATTCGCTCGATGTGATGCGTTATTTTGCAGGCGAGGTCCGCCGTGTTCAAGCTTTTCTGACGAAAGCTCCAGGTCGTACGGTCTGGTCAACAGCTTCCATTAATTTGGAATTTGCTTCTGGCGCGGTGGGCCATTTGCTCGGCAGCTACGATATGTTCGGCATTCATCCCATTGAGGCTTGTGAGGTGGCAGGCGATCGAGGCAGATTTGTGCTGGATAATGTGTATGAATCGCTTACGTATTATCCACACCGGCAAGAAGACCTGCGGGTTTACCGCAATTCGATAATGAGCGGGATGCGAGGTTTCGAAGATACGTTTCGTCTTCGGCTGGATGCTTTCTTGCAGGAAGTGAAGGAGGGTGTTCCTCCTGAGCAGATTGCAGCTTCCGGTGCGGACGCCTTGGCCGTTCAAGAAATCATTGAAGCAGCTATCCGTTCCCATCTGGCGAATGGTGCTGTTATTCCAATTTCCTAAAGACCGATCCGAAGGAGGAAGGTTATGAGTATAGATGGAGAGGTACTGTGGTTCACCGGTCTCTCAGGCTCAGGCAAATCAACGACGGCTCGTGCCTTAGTTGAGCCACTTCGCGTCAGCGGCAGGAAAGTAGAGCTGCTCGATGGAGACGAGCTTAGGCGGACGATTTCTCAAGGGTTGGGTTTTAGCAGGCAGGATCGCATCACGAATGTTGAGCGAATTGTGTTTCTTTGCAAGCTGTTATCGCGCAATGGTGTTACTGTCATCGTATCCGCTATTACGCCATATGAAGAAATGAGAGCGCATGCCCGTGCCGAGCTACCGGGTTATGTTGAAATTTTTGTAGATTGCCCACTTGAAGAGTGTGAGCGCCGAGATGTGAAAGGGCTGTATGCCAAGGCCAGAAACGATGAGATTAAGCAATTTACCGGTATTGGCGACCCGTATGAAATGCCAGAACAGCCGGACATTGTCATTCGTACGCATGTGGACGAGGTAGAGAGCAATGTCTCTTTTATCATGGATTATTTGATGACAAAAACAGGACGGAGTGAGGCCGTATGAACATTGTTTTCATTTCAATGGACACGATGCGCGCCTCCCGGCTGGGCTGTTATGGCTATGAGAAGCCGACATCGCCCTACATGGACCAAATCGCGGAGCAAGGTGTTCTGTTCGAAAGAGCGTATGCAGCGGACATTCCGACGGAAGTAGCCCATACCGGTATATTTACGGGGAAAGTCGGGCTGCGAACAGGTGTCGTTTCACACGGTTCACCGCTCACGCAGCTGCCGAAGAAAGAGTCGTGGCTGCCGTCACTTTTACAAAATCAAGGATTTACGACAGCTGCTGTTGATAATTTGTACCAGTTAAAAGAATGGTTCGCCAGAGGCTATCGGTATTACATTAACTCGGTTCAAAAGACGCGGAGCATCGACGGAAAGTCGGTCAACGAACTTGCTTTCAAGTGGATTCGCGAGCATAAAGAGGATGACTTCTTCCTGTTCCTGCATTATTGGGACCCGCATACTCCGTATCAGCCTCCGGCAAGTTATGTGTCAGACTTTTATGATCAGAGCCGTGACCCTTATGATCCTGCTAATCGCAGTATGCATGCCGCATATAACCATGCGGCTTATCCGTTTTTTAAGCATCATCATTATGACCTGCTCGGCCCTATAACGGATGCGACTTACGTCAATGCGCTTTATGATGCGGAAGTACGTTATCTCGATGATCGTCTGCGAGAGCTCGATGAGCTTCTTATTGCGGAAGGGGTCTACGATGATACCTTATTGATTCTGTTCGGCGATCATGGGGAAAGTTTGACGGAACATGATATTTATTGGGATCACTGCGGATTATACGAAACCTCGGTTCAAGTCCCGATGATCATGCGGTGGCCTGGGAAAATTCCGGAGGGACGCCGGGTCAAGGGTTTAGTTCAGCAGGTCGATATGCTGCCGACTATTTTGGAAGCTGCCGGAATCATGACACCTACGAATATTGACGGGCGCAGCTTGTGGCCGAGTATACGCGGGGAAGCGGATGGGACGCATGATGCGATTTATTTAAGCGAGTGCGCTTGGCAAGCCAGCAGAGGAATCGTGACGAAGGATTACAAATTTATTCGTACGTTGGATGCGGGACCTTTTGTTCGTCCGCCTAGGGAATTATTCGATTTGCGCGTTGACCCGGATGAAACAGTGAATATCGCCGAAAGCGTTCCAGCAATTGCCGACGAATTGGCTTATAAGTTAGATAATTGGACGGAGAAAATGCTGAATGGGCGGGCAGATCCCATGCTGACACAGATCGAAGCGGGACTCCCATTCCGCAATCGGATTCATGAGATTTTGCTGCAATACGGCTTAACATGGGATGAATGGATCAAGGATCCTCGGCGAGATCGATTCGATGAAGCATCCGCAGCCAGGCATGCGGGGAGGTAACCATCATGACGGAGATGGCTGAAAAGCCTAATTTGCTTATTATCATGGTCGATCAGCTGCGATATGATTGCCTCGGCTATAGCCAGCAGGCGCCTGTTTTGACGCCTCATCTGGATAAGCTCGCATCTGAGGGCATGTGGTTCGATCGTGCCTATAATCATATTCCCATATGTGGTCCGGCGAGGCAGTCTTTCGTCTGTGGTAGGAGGGCCGAATCCTTCGGCGGACTTTGGAACTTCTCTTTGGGGATGCGGATCGGTGCACTAGAGCCCACGAGCTATTCGTGGGCCCGTTCTTTGCAAGGGGCGGGTTACAGGAACGGCTATATCGGAAAATGGGATGTACATCCGACCTGCGATCCGACGCATTATGGGTACGATATTTTTGTTTCCAGCGATGAGAAATACCGGGGGGTGCTTAAGACACGGTACCCGGAGCTGGCGTATTCTGGCGGTTTCTTTGGCGAAATCGACCCATTGCCTCTGGAGGATACACGCACACATCAGACAGCCGAGATGGCCATAGCATTGATGAAGCAGTTGTCGGAGGAGAGCGCGGGATCACCTTGGCAGCTGCGAGTTAATTTCCAAGAACCTCATCTGCCATGCCGCCCGGTTGCCGAGTTCGCTGCGATGTACACACCGGAGTGCATTCCCGAATGGGGAAGCTTCCGTGAAACTTTCGCGAATAAGCCCTATATCCAAGGGCAGCAGCTTAGGAATTGGGAGATTGAGAATTATGACTGGGCGGATTGGGCGCCTATCGTCGCGCGATACTATGCAATCATCTCCCAGTTGGATGATGCTGTTGGGAAGCTTCTCGCAGAGTTAGACACGCTCGGGCAAAGCGAGAACACGGTTGTGATTTTTACAACCGATCATGGCGACATGTGTGGTGGGCACCGGATGCTGGATAAACATTACGTCCTGTACGAGGACGTCGTGAAGGTTCCGCTAATCATTAGGTGGCCAGGTGTTATTGCGGCTGGCAGCCGGTGCGAGCGATTCGTCCAGACCTTGCTGGATTTGCCACCAACACTGCTGGCGATTAGCGAGTCGGAGGCGTTGGTCGACTACCGGCTGCATGGAGAGTCCTTGCTGCCTCTGCTTCTCGGTGCTGAACCTGAGAAGTGGCGTGATGAAGTTGTCGCCTCCTACAATGGCGGACAATTCGGCCTCTACACGCAGCGAATGATTCGCACCCGGGAATGGAAATACATCTGGAATTGTACAGATGTGGATGAACTATACGATATGGCTCATGACCCGCATGAGCTGCACAACGTGATTCATCATCCCGCTAACGGTTCTATTGTGGCTGAACTGCGGAAGCGGCTGTATCATATTTTGTACGAGGATGGCGATGGCATCGTGCAAAATGATTGGATGCGGGACCAGCTGCTGCTGGGGCGGAAGGGGTAGTGGAGGGAGGGAACTAGGATCCTCTATTTTGCTAATTTTGACCGAAATACCTGTCGCAGTGGTCAGATAAGACCCTGTAGTTCCGTCTGGAACCTGCAATGTGCTGATTTGGCCAAAATAGCGTCCTGTAGTTCACTTCCAAGTGGTTGAAAGCCGAGTAGTTCCCCGCCAAGTGGATGGGACGCTGCTTAAACAAAAAAGGGACCGTCCCGAAGTCATCGATGATGACTAGGTGACGATCCTTTTTTTTACCGCTGCCTAACTAGCTTCGTTACCCGACCATCGAAAATCCACTCGGCCAAGTAGACGTTGCCCCCCGAATCTACACAGATGCCGTGTGGGGAGCTGAAGCGATCCGGGCGGTAATAGTTTTTGGGAAGATTCGGCCAGCCCTGCTGTTTGTAGGCTTGTTGATCCTCACCCAAGTGCGTGATCAAGCGATCATTTGCGTCCAAAATGGTTACGCGACTGTGAAGATCAGGCAGATAGACTTCATCTCCGAAGAAGTAAAAAGAGCAAGGCAGATCCAGATTATGCTCAACGAAACGCACATGCTCCCCTTCAAGGGTGAAGACTTGAATGCGGTTGTTGCTGCGATCAGCTATGTATATTTCGGGCACTTCTCCGCGCAGATTGATGGAGATGCCATGAGGTGAATTCAGCTTGCCTGGCTCAGAACCCGGCCCGCCCCATGAGCGGAGGTAAGTCCCCTCTGCATTATAGTGATGGACGTAGGATTGACCATAGCCATCGGCAACATAAATGTCACCATTTGGAGCGACACAAACATCAGTTGGCACATATTTGCGTTCAGCATCATACAGATCAGCCCGATCTGGGGGAGTAATCCGCAGGAGCACTTCACCAGATAATGTCGTTTTGACGATCAAGGAACGTTTGGTGTCTGCAAAATAAAGATACTGTTGTCCATCCAGATCGCGATGCAAGTAAAAACCATGGGCACCGCCTTCAAATTCACTTCCCCAGGAAGTAAGAAAAGTACCGTTTTTATCAAATACAACAACGGATTCTTTGCCAGTGTGATGCACATACACACGATCTTCATCGTCCACGACTATCCCATGTGTATAACCATACTGGATATTTGCCGGGAGTTGGCCCCAGCCTTCTTGCACGGCGTAAAGGTGTGAAGCGTTTCCAATAATAAGCTGCTCAGACATTTGAAACCTCCTTAGTGGTTGACAAGCTTCTTTAACATCATACACCATGCACTTATAAAATAGGTCGGTTAATTTCTGATGTTTGATTTTTCTGTGAAAAGTGCAACTTCAGGTTGGAAATATCTAACGACTCGGAGGCTAGCTGACCTTACAATAAAGATATATTAAACGAGGAGGAATCAATGATGCTATCACAGTGATGTGTATTTACAGCATGCGGCCAATCGCAGAATTTGTGAGGAAGTTGCGCAGCTATGCCGTACGGATACACTTCGAATCTGGCACGACCAAATTCAATACAAACCGCCAGTTATGGGAGGACCGACACATTGGCATCAAGATCATCCGCTATGGCCGGTGATTCAACCAGCTGAACTCGTCAGCGCATGGGTTGCGTTAGACGATGCGGTCATCGAAAACGGTTGCATGTGGATGGTGCCGGCCAGTCATAAATGGGGCAATCATCAAAAATATTTAGGCTCGAACGACGAGTTCATGCCGGTTCACAAACAGCCGGATTTGCTGCCTGAAGGGGCAAAAGTGGAAGCGGTACCTTTTGAAATAAAAAAAGGGCAAGTTGGCTACCACCACAGTCTGACATGGCATGGCAGTCCGAATAACCGTTCAGAAATGAAACGCAGGGCGATTGCGGTTCACTATATGCCTGGTCATACCTATTACGCTCCGACAGGCGGTCATCCGATGGAACCCCATATTCATGTGGCGCCAGGTGAGTTCATGTCCGGAGAGAGCTTCCCGGCGGTTTACCAGAGATAGCCCTTCGTTAAGAAAGGGGATTAACTTATTCCGAACTTGAAACCTACGCCTTTTCCAGATATCAACGAAATGCTAGCGCAGCTTCTGCTGGGTATCAAACGTGTACTTAATCAGGACGTTGTTGGTGTTTATGTTCACGGTTCCTTGGCGCTGGGGGACTTCAATCGTGAAACGAGTGATGTTGATTTTCTGGTGGCAACTCGGATTGACCTGCCTGCGGAGAAGCTTCCAGCATTGGAACAGATGCACGCTGAGCTGCGGAATCAGGGGTTCAAATGGGCTTGCAACATGGAAGGCTCCTATATTTCACAAGCTTTGCTGAAACGCTATGATCCTCAGCAATGTTGGCATCCCGCATTACGCTGTGACGGCAGTTTTGGTATAGACGGACATGCGAGCGATTGGATTATTCAGCGAGCTATCATTCGTGAGCATGGCATTATGCTGCATGGTCCAGCGCCGGATACTCTGATTGATCCTGTTGCACCAGCTGAACTCATTAAAGCTACGCAGGCCATTTTAACCGAATGGTGGGCCTTGTTATTTGAGGATGCATCACGCATTGATTCGAGTGAATATCAAGCCTATGCCATTCTTACGATGTGCAGATGTTTGTACACGATGGAAGAGGGACTTGTCGCCTCAAAACCTGCCGCAGCCCAGTGGATGATAGACACACATGGAAGCAAGTGGGAGTCGCTGATCCGGCAAGCCCTGGCATGGCGCAGGGGAGATGAGCTGAACGCAATCGATGAGACACTGGCATTTGTCAGGTACACCCTTGAACACGCTGCTCAATAAGTAAAGTCCCCTTTCCATCTGGGTATGGAAGGGGACTTTTACGTTTACTTTTGTTTGAAACTTTATTCCATCTGATATTCTTTCATTTTGTTATAAAGGGTG
Organism: Paenibacillus sp. 01T422; assembly: GCF_056398785.1. Classification (NCBI taxonomy): domain Bacteria; kingdom Bacillati; phylum Bacillota; class Bacilli; order Caryophanales; family Paenibacillaceae; genus Paenibacillus; species Paenibacillus sp. 01T422. Next base: position 9,426 of record NZ_JBFTQB010000216.1, read on the forward strand.
CCTCGGGAAATGCCTAGCAGCTTGGCGGCTGCGCTTTTATTTCCCGCTGTCTTGGCCAGCGCTTCCTCGATGAGCGTGATTTCTTCCTCGTCTGATACTTTCGCTTTCAATAAAATGGCCGCCGAATCTCCTTCAAAAGAGATGAGGCTAGGTTGCCCCTCTTGTAGAGCTGCAGGCAGATGTTCCAGTTGGATAATATCCTCATCACTTAAAATGACGCAGCGCTCGATAACATTTTTTAATTCTTGTATATTTCCAGGCCAAGCATAGTTCGTGAGCGCTAAAATGACTTCTGGCGATAACACGGGAACCGGCTTCTGATATTGTAATGAAAACTGCTTCAGATACATGTGAACCATAGCAGGAATATCTTCTGTTCTATCTCGCAAAGGCGGAATCCGGATAGAGATAACATTAAGTGCATAATACAGATCAGAGCGAAATTCTTGGGTTGCCAATTTAGCCGCTAGATCCTGCGTAGTTGCTATGATAATCCTCGTCCGAATCCGGATAGGTTGGCTTCCTCCCGAACGAACTATGGTTTGCTGCGTGATAGAGTGGTAGAGCTTGGCTTGCAGTTCTAGAGGAAGCTTTTCGACTTCATTAATGAATAAAGTCCCGTCTTTGGCTTGCTCCAGCTTGCCGGCTTCTCCTGTTTCACTCCTTGTAAAAGCGCCGCCTTGATAGCCGAATAATTCAGCCTCCAGCAGCCCCGCTGGCACAATGCCGCAATTGAGTGTTAAAAATGGATGCTCAGACCGCGAGCTCGACTGATGAATAATATGAGCTAGCTGCTCTTTTCCAACACCCGATTCTCCAATTAGGAGGACGGGTGTTTCTGTTGCGGCTACTTTTTTGGCCCACCCAATGACTTTGCCGATTGCAGGGCCTTTGCCTTTGATCAAAGTAAATAAATCTTCGGTTTGCTCTTTATTAGGAAGTCCGAAGGAGTCCGCAGACGTCAACTGTTCATTTAATCTAACCAACTGTGTAATATCCTGCTCAGTCGCTATACCGCCAATGATAATTCCTTGGGTATCCCGTATCGGGGAAGCGTTAATAAGTACATGTGTGTCTGGGCGCGGTCGGTGATAGGTATTACGAATCATGCGGCCTTCGTCCAAAATTTTGAGTACCATCAGGGTTTCCACGTCAAAATGCTCACCAATCCGCTTCCCAAGAATGTCTCCGCTCGGAAGCTGATACAGCTCTTCGGCAACCGTATTCCAGCAGATCACCGCGCCGTCTCGATCCACGACTGTGACAGCATCGGTAACGGTGTCAGCGAGGGCAGTGAAATAAGAAGCCCACTTTTGTTGTTCAAAGTTCGCAGCATGGACCAGGTCCGATAAAGGGGAGTATCCCCGAATGTTCCCTTCTTTATCCTTGATCAGAAGAGGACGATTCGACGCTGACCGCGGCAGTTGATTGCTGCTTAGCAGGGCTGCGTTATCGTCCCATTGCCTAGTTTCAGCAAGAAAAAAGGAGCTGCTCGCGAGTAAAGTCTCAATGTTCGTAGCTGACAAAGCGGGCAGAAGCGCGGCATCTTCCGGTGTAATTAAACAAGTGTGACTTCCCGAATGGGCAATAACACCCGTGCCTTTATTTAAATAGGAGGAAACTTCTTCGAGTGTTGTATCTATTGAAACGGTTACTATCTCGGTGTTTAACAGAAAGTGTTCATTTTTGAACATAATCGACCTCATTTATGGAGCATTGATTTGCTATAAATTTACCACGAAGCTAATGGCGATTCAACACGTTCTGCAAGGGCGGCGAGTATGATAGGAGTATAGTTGATAATGTGTTCAAAAATATGAAAAATATACACATAAACAAATAGTGTTCAAAATATAATTTATAGTGTACAATAAAAATATAAATTATACACTATTGTACAAATTCCTTTGGAGGAATAACACAAATGGAACTCATGATGAGAAACATGTTTCAATCGTTAGGGAAGAGCCGCACCGCGAATCGCTTAGCGAAGCGTTATGGCTTACGTTTTGGTGCCGCACGTTTCGTTGCCGGTGAAACCATTCAGCAATCTATCAATGCTGTGCGCGGACTGAATCAAGATGGCCGTGTTGCCACACTGGATCATTTAGGGGAGTTTGTTTTCAGCGAAGCGGAAGCATTGGAGTCTGCGGATATGTGCATCCAAACGTTAGATG
>NZ_JBFTQB010000217.1:0-7938 GCF_056398785.1 Paenibacillus sp. 01T422
GACAAGCGGTTAACACCTTCCGTACCAAAATCCATTGCTTTATACGCAAGCCATGCACCATTAAAGGTGTTAGCAACTTGCTGCCCGCTTTTTCCACCTTCTGTTTTCATTGGCAGCGAATTGCCTGGATTCAGGTCAGTCGACCAATCATCGTAGGTTTCCAATTCCAGCTTCGCAAAGTCATTTCTACTTTTTGCAAAGGTTAAACGGTCAAAGTTTCCGATGTATGGAAGCGCGCTTGTTGTGCTGCCTTTCATGACCACGTATACCTTCTGTAGCCCTGTTACGGTTTTGTTCAATTGAGCGCTCACCGTTTTATAGGTTCCCCAACCATTGCCAGAATTCGTCAAGTTGACAGTTCCGACAAGGTCACCATCCAGTGCACCTAATCGAATTTCCAGTTGACTGCCCACTGGCACTTTATTCGTTGGAGCATCATATTCAACCGTGATTTGATTAGCGCCTTTGGTACCAAAATTAAATTGGTCAAAAGCAAGCCAAGCCCCGTTAAACGTATTGGATACAACCGTTCCGTTGTTACCTGCTTCTGTTTTTAATGGTCCATTGTTAAAGGTATTAACATCTGGCGACCATTCTGTACGATTCTCGAACTGAATCGTTAAGCCATCCTGTGTAGGCGGCTCTTCTTCATCTTCCGTTTTGTCTGGTAACGGAAGCGGGTCTGGAAGCGGCTCAGGGTCCACAACGACCGGAGGTTTCGGTTCTGACGGAGTGCCAGGCTCAGGCTTCGATACGATCGGTTCCGCCAGCCATAAGGAATCATAGATATTGCCGTTGTAAGCATTAACCAGATAAACGTTCATCTGGAACTTGCTTGCGTTCACGTTAAATTGCTGCGAAAGCTGGAAGCTTCCTTTTTCTACTGGCACGCTATTGGACATTAATGCCTTCTCATTCTCATCCATGAGCTGGAAGACAACAACAGCCGAATCGCCGTAATCCCCTTTTAATGTTCCAGTGACATTAACAGCCATGTTGCCATTCCGGCTCACATCTGCTTTAAGATCATAAACATCCCACTGAATGTCTGACGTATAGGCCGCTTGAGAGATAAGCTCGTGACCAAACGTTATATTCGCGTTTTCATTTGCCTTAACGCGAACCTGAATCTGGCCTGCTGCATAATCGAGCGGTCCTACAGTCTGTGGATTTGCTGTTGCTGGTTTCCACTTCACGCCGCCATCTGTGCTGAACTCGTAGTCTGTTGCTTGATTGAAGCCAGAGACAGCTGTCCACCCGAAGGTATTGGCTTTATCATCTACGATTGGTGCTGTTGGCGCTGCTGGCTTCATCATCTTCTTCACCGCTTCGAGACTAAACTCAAAGGCAATATCTGAGCTCGTTGCATTCACCTGATGAACCTCTGCGGTCACGATGTTAGTGCCTTTAACCAGATACGATGGGTCAATGACATAAACATTCCGATCCCGCTCATCACCAACGGTTGCATTTGCTTTGGTGTTGTAGCTCACTTCACCTGTCGGCATATTCGTGCGGATAATTTCATGTCCGTTGAGATACACGACAGCTCCATCATCACGAATCAGACTAGCATCCAATTCGAGAATATCGTTCAAATCTGTCATCTCAAACGTTTTTCTGAAATAGGTCGTCGGATATTTATTGTTCGCATCCGGACCATAACTTGTTTTTGTTTTTACCCTACCCAAACTGTCATACCCCAGCATAGCTGGACCAGCAGCCCAAGAGCTATCATCATAAGCCAAGTTCATCCAGCCTTCGCCTGCGTACTGACCTTTATCTTGATATTTCCACACAGATTGCTCGGCAATCAATTTCTGATGACTTAATGTGTTTGTAATGTCGGCATTATAATCCATCGTCGGAGGTGCCGCACTAGCTAATGCTCCCCAACTTGTATTCGGCTTGGCATCCATTTCAAAATCCAACGTACCACCCGACATGATATCGTCGTAAGTAATCCAAGCTTGATTGAAATCCTTACCATTCAGCTGGGCTGACTTAATGAAGCGATTTTGACTGGATACGTTGTTCGCCTTAATTGTAAAGGTTTTACCGTTATCCAGATGCAGCTTTAATTCAGAGAAAATAGGCGAACCTATTAAGTAATTCGCTTCTCCCGGATTTCCTGGGAATAAGCCCATGCTGCTGTAAACAAACCAAGAAGACATACCGCCGGCGTCATCATCCATCGATAACAAATATCCTTCTGGATCATCACGATAGACGCGAGATTTCATTGGGAAAGCGTAAGGTCCATGGTTATGATATTTCTGAGTAACCACTTCCGTTGTATACTCTCTTGCATAATATTGCGTCAAATACGGATATCCCAAGTAATTGAACAAATAAGGAACATGTAAATCTGGCTCATTAATTGCCATGTACTCGTTGATTTTGAAGAAATGCTGCAGCTCTTCTGCCATTTCTTTTTTGCCGCCCATCAAACTTGCTAATCCGTTCACATCCTGAGGTACTGACCAACGGTAAGACCACAGATTGCCTTGATAAGCATATTTGTCTACAGCTAAAATATCTTGCTTATTTACAGTCTGTCCATTCGGTGTGAAGAAACCGCGTTTATCGCCCTTCTCATCAACTTGAGTGGCGTTCCACAGACTTTGATAAGACAAAGCTACATCTTTATACTTCTCGTACGTTTCGCGATCTCCGATTAACTGAGCAAGCTTCATTGGGAATGAAGCGCTGTTTGCCTTTTCTAGCTTTCCGGAAATCTCGGTATCGCTTATCGAGAAATTGTCCGCGTCAACAGACATCCCTTTGAGCGCTTTATACACATCAAAATTTGTAAAACCTTTGGCGTAAGCATCAACAATAACTGCACCATTAAACTCATTTCTTACCGTCGGGCTCGGCCAATATCCTTCACCCCACTGCTGATAAGAACCTCGTGTGTTGTATACGTCAACCATGGATTTCACCATGTTTTCATATTTCTTCGGTGCTAGCAGGGAGAACAACGAATATTTTCGGAAATCGTCCCAAGTTGTCCAACCATTATAATAGTCAAAGTCATTACCAAATTCAGAGGTTTGGCGAATCGTATTCTCGTCCCTCGCTGCCTTGAATGTCCCATTTGAGCTGGTAACGTTATTCGGATGAAGGAACGTGTGATACAACTGGGTATAGAATACACGTTTGTTCGTTTCATCCGCATCGGTAATCTCGACCTTGTTCAGTTCCTTACTCCAGTTACTTCTGGAAAGACTGTGCTGAGCGTCGAAATCCCAATTTGCAATATCATGTGTACGTTCATATTTCGCTTGATCTACACTGATTGTGGATAGACCAACCTTCGCTTGAACCACTTTATTGTCTTTTGTATTAAAATTCACCCATACGCCGCTGTTCGAGCCGCTGCGCTTAGCTTCTGTTCCAACTGCATCTCCCTGCCAAGAGCTGTAGGAGTCAAAATCATGATCAAATTGAATGGAGTAATACATGGTGTAGTACCCATGTCCGCACACATTCTTGGATTGAATCATACCTGAAATCTCATTGTTATTTTCAACCGTCAGGTTAGCATCAACCATACCCGCATAAGAGTTGGAAAGATCAACCAGCACAGAACCCGTATCAGCTGCCGGGAACGTATAACGGTGGAATCCAACATTATGGGAAGCTGTAAGCTCAACGCCAATACCGGATGCAAGCTTCACGCCATAGTAGCCAGGAGAAGCATTTTCGCTGCTTTTGTCATACAACTGCTTATACTCAGCACTATTTTTTGTAAAAGATCGTGTTTCCGGCATCATCAAGATGTTACCGCCTGCACCGCTGCAGCCTACGCCGCTAAAACGCAGATGCGAGAAACCTTTTAAATATTTGTCCTGGTAATAGTATCCACTAAATGCTCCGCCGTCACTATCCGGTCCTAGCGAAACTAGACCAAACGGTGTGGTTGGACCTGGATTCGCCTGCCCGTTGTCGCCCAGCGTGTTAATAAACGGGTCTACGTAATCCACAGCAGAAAGGTTAGTTGCAGGATACGCCGGGATTTGATCGGCATCTACTCCGTAAACTTCTAGCTCATACAATCGTACTGTGTTATTGTCGTAAGCCGCTTTGTCCACATAAAACCTGATGTACTGCGCAGAGAAAACCGGGACATACCGGTTGAGGATTGTCTGCACATTATTTTTCACGACATCGACATCTTCCCAGGTCTGTCCGTCAATACTCTTTTGCAAACGGAAATCCTTGGTGTTCCAGAAGGGGAAATTCCCCGACTCACTGATTCCTGCGTTTTTCACAATCCATTCGTTGATGTTATAAACTTTGCCTAGATCGAGTGCTAACTACTTTTGGGCAACACCAGAATTATCGCACCATTTCGTTTCATTCTTGCCGTCAACTGCGCTACTTGCACTCTCATTCGTGTTACATTGCCCCGAAGCTGTTACCGTGGCATTCAAAGCCACATTTCTGGTTTCAATCTCCTGAATGGAGGGATTCGTAGCCGCAGAAACGACTTCCAAAGCCAAAGGTGCCAGCATGCTATATAAGAACAATACCGTCATGACAACTGAAATTTTTTTTTTGCGTTTCCACATTGCGAAGGGGTCCTCCCGCTTTCGTTTTATTAAGAACCTTTCGGCAGCAACCGAGTGATCATGACAGCAACCTCAGCCCGTGTAACGGAGCTTTTCGGATTGAAACGTGCGCCATCTCCCTCAATTAATCCTTTTGACCAGGCTTGATTAACAGATGCCTCAGCCCATGTCGAAATTTCACTCGTATCAGCAAAAGAAGGCTCAGCTTTATTTGACTCCGTAAGGCTGAAATACTTGGCGGCTTGTACAAGCGCGACCACCGCTTCTTCACGTGTAATGATGTCGTTCGGTCGGAATGCTCCGTTATAACCGGAAACAATGCCAAGTGATGCTGCACCAATAACTTGTTCGGTGTAATAGGCATTAGCTGCAACATCCGAGAACGGATTTGAAGCAGTTTGCGCAGACGTGTTGCCGGACCATTTCAATGCACGCATCAGCAGGGTAACGAACTCCGCACGCGTTATGCTCCGATTTGGCTCATAATGTTGTTGATCTACACCCTCAACGATATGTTTGGCTGTAAGAGCTTGAACAGACTGTGCCGCCCAGTGTCCTTCGAGATCAACAAATGTCTTGTTATACTCCAGAATCGTATAGTAGGAAAAATGCTCAGCCGTGAAAGTGAAAGTCCCCTTGCTAACGGTTCCTCCAACATATTCAACGTTCGTGCCATTCACATGGTAAACGCCAGCAAGATCAGATCTAATTGCCTTCTCTTGTTCTTCCGTTAATTCCATCGTAACCACGGCAGGTTTATCCAAATGATGGATTTCAACTGTGTTGTCTCCGGTAATCAGTTTAATCTCAACGGAAAGAATAACGCCGGTTGACTTGTAATCAGGGTTGGACTGAAGTGATTGATTCAACAAGTTTTTAGCATCCGGTGTCAAAGCTGTGTTCAGATCAATGCGAATACGCGATTGCTGTTCACTCGAAGCCGAAATAGCGTTGGCTGGGAAACGAACCGTGCTATTTTCGAAGGTAAGAATGAGATCCAGATTCTTATCCTTAAGGTCCTGCAATGATTTCGCTGGGAACTCCAGCGCCGTGCCTGCATCGCCAGTTGCTGCTGGCAGTTGAACCGTAATGGAATCCTTAGCTTGCTGGATAGCCTGGTTCAATGTTTCACTGCCGACTAAGTAACGTCCATCTGTCGACTTCTCAGGCTGAACGATTCCGTCAGCGGTTTTACCGGCATTGGTCGGGATCGTGTTCGGGTTCGATGGAGCGGATTCAGAGTCAGAGTCACTGTCATCGGGCTGAGTATTGCCAGGGTCAGTCGGGTTACCTGGATCTGTTGGGTCCGTCGGATGGCCAGGATCTGTTGGATCCGTTGGATCTGTCGGATCTGTTCCGCCACCGTTCGGGTTAATAACCGTGAAAGATTGGGTTTCCGTCAAGTTATCACTACCGGCAACCACTTGGTACAAACCAAAAGGTGCAAAATCCTCGTCCTCTGGTATCGTTACCTTCGTCGCATAGCTGCCCTCCACAGGGGTTAATGCATTAATATAAAACATCGTTTGATTAGGACGAATAATCTTAACTAGAACATCCTTCGCATTGTTCGCAACTGTCCCGGACAGCTCGATTTCACCGCCACGCAGCACCTCATTTACACTTAAGGCAAGTGTAAATGAAGCTGCTGCGTGAGCCGAAACCGGTGAGAGCACGAACAACAACGCCATAATGGCCGCTATATATTTTTTCACCGTCGTCAGTTCCTCTCTTCATTCCATTATTCGAACAGCTTAGGTCTTGCTAATTGAAGCGGTACGCGAAGCTCACTGTCATATTGATTAAAAATGAATGCTTTTACCTTGTAATTCGATCCTACCACGTTGAAATATTGCTTAAAGGTTAATTTATTTTGCTTGATCGGAATGGCATTCATGAGAATCGGTTTGTCACCTTCCAGCAGTTCAAACACGATATAAGCATCACTGCTATAATCAGCCAGTGGCTCCAGGGTCACATCAAGCTGCAGCTGCTCTCCTCTTTTGAGTTCACCAGTGATTTTATACGTATCTTCTATGAAGTTCATGGTAAACGGTAGATTCGAAACGAGAGATAGTCCAGCCGATAACCCTGATGTGGCATCTGCTTTGATGCGCACTTGTACCGCACCCGCAGGGTAAGCGTTATCTCCAATCGCTTGTGGATTAGCCGTTACTGGCAGCCAATTAGCTCCTCCGTCAACGGAATATTCATAATCAGCTGTTTTCGTATATCCAGGAACATTCGTCCAGCCGAACGTGTTGCGTCCATCGTCAACTACAGGCGCAGTTGGTGCTGCCAATGCCGTGCTAACCGTGCTAGCGTCCGAGTTGTCCCGCTTATCAACGGCTTTGACCGCAAATTTATAAGATTGCCCCGGTTGTGTCCCAGGCACAACATACTCATAATTTGCTTGGTCTTTGACAGCTGGCACATAGGTACTCCAGTTCATGCCTAATTTGCCGTCTACCTCATAGATTCTAAAACCTCTGACTGCATCATCTTCAGGGTTAGCAACTTGAGGTGCGATCCAAGTAAGAAGTTCCTTGCCGTCCACCGTCTTGTTTGCCGCCAATTGTGCGACAGGAGCTGGCTTCGCATCATTTCTAACAATCGTATACGTATCAAATGGCTGATCCTGACCAGACTTATACGAATCTATCGTGAAGCTGTTCTCCGTCATCCGGATACCCGAAAAAATCGGTTGATACGGCTGTTCGTATACCGCCGCATAATAACGGTCTACGCCATTTTGGAGATCGTAATACTTCGTACCCGCTGAGTTATTGATCATATACAGGGTACCATCTGGGTTAAGCGCATTCCCTTTCTGATCCTTTTTCACATCTGCAACCGGTGCGTTGTTGTACATTTGATAAGATCTCATGAAAGTATGGTCATGTCCTTGCAAAACCACATCGATACCAAGCTCATCAAACACTGGATAGAGCATTTGTCTCATACTCAAAATATCAGAATCAAGCGCGTGGTTACCGAGTGAATAAATCGCCTTATGGAAAGCCACGACCTTCCACTTCCGATCCGTTTCGGCTACTTCCTTCTTCAACCATTCCACTTGCTGTCTAAAAGATTCTTTCTGGCGATCATCCCAACCAATATCCATCGTATTCAGCACCATAATGTGGGCATCGCCATAGTCGTACGAGTACACGCTGCCTGGTGGCAGAGGGTTTTGAATGGAATCATTCGGATAATTAAAATGATAATAATAATTGTCGTTATACGGCCCTTCGTGATTACCGACCGCAGCCATGATCGGCAGCTTCAAAAACATATTTTGTGGTTTGCCAAAATAATCAAGCCACTGAGACTCTAGGGAACCGGCATCCACCTCGTCACC
>NZ_JBFTQB010000218.1:0-7938 GCF_056398785.1 Paenibacillus sp. 01T422
GATTAAAAGCTGGGAGGCCTACATAAATGAGAATAATGCCACTTGAAAAACGTGGAATATCGAATAGCCGAATTGCTTTTGGATGTATGGGCATTGGTGGGGATTGGACGGCAGCTCCCTTGACGAAGGAAGATTATCTCGTTGCCGAGAAAGCTGTGGAAGCTGCGCTTTCCATTGGCATTACCATGTTCGATCATGCGGATATTTATAAAAGAGGAAAGTCCGAAATTGTTTTCGGGGAAGTCCTTAAGAAAAGACCTGATCTTCGCGATCAAATCATACTTCAATCCAAAGTGGGCATTCGTTTCCAGGACGATGTGAATCCACWGCGTTTTGATTTTAGCAAAAATCACATGATTCCTGCAGTCGATGGCATTCTTAGCCGTCTAGGCGTGGAGCATCTGGATGTCTTGCTGCTTCACCGTCCAGATCCGCTTATGGATCCGGAAGAGATCGCAGAAGCCTTTAACCTTTTGCGTTCAGCTGGCAAAGTGCGCCACTTCGGCGTTTCCAATATGACCGCTGCGCAAATGCGTTTCATTCAGAATTCCTTGCCGGAGCCACTTGTGGTGAACCAGCTGGAATTAAGCTTGGCTCGCCTGGATTGGATTGAACAAGGCATCCTTGTCAATCAAAAAGCCGGCGTAGGCGTCAACTTCGCCGACGGCATTCTTGAGCACTGCCAGATGGCGGATATTCAAATTCAGGCTTGGGGCCCTCTGGCGAAAGGCATCTTCTCCGGCAAAGTGTTGGAAAATGCGCCAGACAACGTCGTAAAGACGGCAGCCCTCGTTCAGAAGCTTGCGGCAGAGAAAGAAACAAGCTTAGAGGCCATCGTTCTTGGCTGGCTAATGAAACATCCGGCTCGCATTCAGCCGGTTATCGGCACTTCCTCTGTTGAGCGCATACTCGCTTGCCAAGATGCGATCCGCGTCTCTGAGAATATGACACGCGAAGAGTGGTATACACTGCTTGAGAGTTCACGTGGTGTGCGCGTTCCGTAGGCTCGGCGCACGTATGATCACTCTCTTGCATGCTCGCTCATGCAAATAAATGGCGATCCTACCGCTAAATTCTCGGCAGGATCGCCATCTGTCCCATTAACTAAAATTTCTTCTGTTAATAATAGGTTTTTGGCTCAATCAAGTAGATTTCCGCTGATTTAACGGTAGTTTATGTTTATCCCGTTATTTGGAGCAAACCGCTCTACCGAGCGGAATTAACGGCAGTTTTTTCAGCTAATGTGTTGCGGCTACCCGGTGACTCGTTCGCTCCAACACATACAAACAACCCCCGACCTGAAGAGGCCGGGGGTATTTATTTACGGGCTTAAATACCCGGAATCGGAATGCGTTTATGTTCCGTCTTAAGATATTGCTTCTCCAGCTTCTCTTGGACAGCCGGATCGATCTGTTTGCCTTCCAGGTAGTCGCTGTTATCGCCATATGTAATGCCGAGCTCATTCTCGTCCGTCTGACCGTCCCATAGACCGGCGGTCGGAGCTTTGTCCAACACGCTTTGCGGAACGCCCAGCTTCGCTGCAAGAGCGCGCACTTGCCGCTTATTCAGCGTGCTCAGTGGTGTAATGTCGACGGCACCGTCGCCATATTTGGTGAAGAATCCCGTAATCGCTTCGGAGGCGTGGTCTGTGCCCACAACGATTAGGCCTAGTTCAAAAGCAAGAGCATACTGCATCACCATGCGCGTCCGCGCTTTGATGTTGCCTTTGCCGCCACGGCTCACATGCTGGTGTACACCGATATGCTTAAGCCCGTACTCGACTTCAATCGCGATTTCGTCGACAGCCTCTTCAATATTGTTCTCGATTTGATATTTCAAATCGAATGCTTTGGCCACCGCGTAGCTATCTTCGATGTCTACTTGCTGACCGTATGGTTGAAACACGCCGACCGTCTTGTACTCGGTGCCTTTCTCCACAGTCAGCTCGTCCGTCGCCTGCTTGCACAGACCTGTCGCTACAGCGCTATCGATTCCGCCGCTGATTGCGATCAGCAGGCCGTTTGCTTTCGCGCCAAGCACATAATCCTTCAGAAAGTCCACACGTTTGCGGATTTCTTCATCACTATCAATCTCCGGCTTAACGCCAAGCTTCGCGATAATTTCTGCTTGCAAACTCATGCCTCTCTCCACCTTTTCTATAAAATGAAACCAACCTTCTTTGAAATCTAGTATAGACTTTCAACTCCAAAATTTCAAAGAATAATCGCATTTATCTGCCCATAAAAAGGAAAAGACCCGCCATGCATCAGCTGCAATAGCGGGTCATTATTCCTTATTTGCAATATTCGTTGAAAGCACCGATCAAATCGCCAGCGATCATATCAGCGGAACGGTCTTCAATTTGGTGACGTTGGATGAAGTGAGTAAGCTCACCATTCTTGAACAATGCGATGGATGGGGATGATGGCGGGTATGGTGCCAAATACTCACGAGCCTTCGCTGTCGCATCCTTCTCTTGACCTGCGAACACAGTGTATGTGTACGTCGGTAGTGTATCATTCTGAAGTGCTTTGGCTACACCTGGACGACATTGACCTGCTGCGCATCCGCAAACGGAGTTGATAACCAGCAGCATCGTGCCGTCTTTGGACTTCTCAATCGCTTCGTCCACTTGCTCAGGAGTCAGAAGCTCCGTAATTCCCAGACGAGTCAAATCTTCCCTCATCGGTTTAACCATATCTTTCATGTAAGAATCAAAAGACATTGCCATATGTTCCACCCCTTAGGATTTAATAGTTACTCTCAAAACGTAATCGTTACAACTTATATTATACATCCGATGGCGGTGAATGCAAAGTACCTATAGCTGGCTTCTAACACAAAAAGAAATAAAGCGAAAGCTATTAAGCTTCCGCCTCATCCTTTTTCCTCGTACTAGAAGCCTTTCCCGGCTCAAATGAAACATCTTTGTCCGGATGCGTAAAAATTCCGCTTTGCGGCAAGATGCCTTTTTCGAATAACTCGCGGTTCTCGGCGCTTTGAAACCCAATGTCCTTATACGGATGAACCCATTCATCGCCTGCCATGACTTCGGGATCGGTCTCAGCCGTCCACTGCTCCAGCGGAGAGTTGTCCGATTCGTACTCATGATCACCGATAACGACACCGTGTTCATTCACGAACGCCTCACGCGGACCGCGCCCCTGCTCAAATTGCGGGAGAAAGTCGATCTCGAAAGGATCGAGATCGCTTTGATCCTGAGAGGTTTGGGCTGCCTTCTTCGGATCCTTACTCATGTCGATGGCCGGTTAGGTCCATCCAGTTTTTTATCCACGAAGCCCTCTTTACCTGCACCTGATTGCGACTTCTCGCGCTCTTTGTTTTGCTGTTCTTGTTGAATTTGGGTCTTGGAATCGTTTTGACTCATTGCACTCAGCTCCCTTCTGCCAGTATTATGTGCCAAAGCAGGTAGAAGCATTCCAACTACAAGCATGAAAAGAAAGATAAGCTGTGCGAAGCTTAAATAGAGCAATTCTGGCTTAGCAGCAGCAAAAAAACTGGCTAGCATCCCTGCAGCGCCACCATACATCAGGAAGTATTTCAGTAAAATCCCACTCCCGAAGCGATTCCGCCGCCCCTCATACCCAATCTGCCAAATAAGCAGCGGCACAAGCAGCAGCGATATATAAGCGTTATAGGGATGAAAACGCGATATCGTACCTTTGACACTGATGCCCCAAGGCCAAGTAGTCGGTAAACCGTACGCCGGGACTAAAGCGCAATATACAAATATCCCAGCAGCCAGACCAGTTGCGAATATATCTAGAAAAACGTACAGCGGTATACGCTGTTTTCGTATTTGAACATACATATAAACAAAAGCCAATAGCACTCCAAGCACAATTTCTGTGTCAGATCCTACCACCATAAGTAGTTTCAATGGACTTGTCCAGAGCAATGAGGGCTGTGTGAAGATAACGCCAAGCTTCCATGTGAGTAGTACAATGATAGCTCCAACGAAAACGATATCATCTAACGGTTTTATCCTAGGGCTATCCTCTCGATCCCGTTCCCTGTCCAGACTACCTAATTGCCGCGCTGCTCTCCGTATCAGCCATAAGCCCAATGCGCACGCCAGCAGCAATGCTACCAGCTTCCCTTGCAGCTGCAGCGGTCCGAGCTGAAATACATCTGGCATCATTAACGCCATCCCCTCTCTCCATTACTTCCATCGTAACGAGAGGAGACGAGATGTGCAACTATCAAGGCTCCAGGAATTGAAAGGTGAAAGAAGATTTCTGCAGCTTGTCAAAACGGAAGCCAGCCGCTTTCAGCTTTTGGATCACGACAGGCAGCGCCTCTAAGGTCGTTGTCTTATACGTGTTATCGTGCATTAGTACGATGACACGTTTCTTTCCTTTACTTGCGCTCAGCACGGAGTCAATAATCATGTCTCTATCCTGCACAGGCGCAGCAGCGTCCGTCGAGCTAACGTTCCAGTCAAAATACTGGTAGCCTTGCTCCTTCACCTCTGCCGCCACCTTACTCATAACTCCCCTGCCGCCGGATTTGCGGCTCAAATGATTGTTCGAACCGCCTGGGAACCTTAGAATATCAGGCCGATAGCCGACCGTTTCCTCCAGGAGTCGATCCAACTTGTGTGCATCCTTCATGAAGGCTTCTGGCGATTGATAAATTCGGTTATAATCATGCGAATAGGTATGATTCCCAAGTGCGTGCCCTGCCGCGGCGATTTCTTTGTAGAGCGATTTCCCCTCGCTCGTTTCTGTGCCTATGACGAAGAAAGTTGCCGTTACCCCATAGGTTTTTAAAATATGTAAAATCTTCCTTGTGCTCTTGGAGGGACCGTCATCGAAGGTCAAATAAGCGATCTTATTCCCAACAGGGGAAGGCTTCTGATGAGGAGGTCCTGTGTAAAAATGCCTCGTTTCCACAACTGTTATTTCTCTATCATCCGGCGCTGGAGCAGGACTCGCCTCCGATACTTCACTCGCTATTGTTCCTGACAACTGTTTAGGCACTTGTGCCGTTTGCTCCGTATGTATTTGATTGGTCCCACACCCTACTAAATTGGCACTAATCATTAATCCTATTRAATAAACACCTGTTCGTCGTTTCTGATCGCCCATAGCTGCTCCCCCTCTTCGTGCGTTTCTGTGCTATTTTAGTATGGCTATCCTCGCTTTCGACATTAAACCCAATATTTCCCGGGAAATCCGACAGGAACAGCTTCATCTCCCTTTTATGTGACTATAAAATAAAAAAAGCATGAACATGAAAGATCCGCTTAAATTAGGATTAGTGCTGATCGCCCCGGATAATTTTATATAAAAATACGCTGAGTAGAGTAAACAAAAAGGCCTATCCTCAGRTAAACTTTCTACCTAAGGATAGCCCTTTATTAACAAGCTGATTACTCAGCAGCGTTACCGTTTAATTTCTCTTTCAGCAGGTTCATCTGCTCATCAACCTTTGCTTGTTTCGCAACATCAACAGGTGTGTAGCTGCCTACCGCACCAGCCGGTACATAGGGCTTGCGAGCGATTTCCGCTTCAACTTCCAATTGGATGATCTTCTCTTCCATGCGCTGGAAGCCACGGGATGCGCTGCCGCTCTCAATGACGCCATTGTAGGAAACCTGTGCCATTTGTTTTTTCGCTTTGGCAAGCTGAGCGCGGGATACAAGCTCGTTGCGTTTATTGCGCATTTTGTAGAACTCGTCTTTCATTTCATGAAGCTGTTGCGTCAACTCATCTGCATGTGCTTTAGCAGAAGCATATAAATCCGTGTACTCGACAATTTTATCTTCATGATACAATTTTTCTTCAACCGCTTGGCGAGCGATGCCTTCTTGACCGTTTTTGATCGCTGTGGAAGCTTTCGCTTCACGGTCAGCTACTAGGCGAACAGACTCCTCAAGGCGTTGTTTCAATTTGCGCTCACTTGCAATTTGTCTAGCTACAGTGACTTCAGCCTGCGCAATTTCTTGCTCCATGTCACGCAGATACTGATTCAACATGACGATCGGATCCTCGATTTTATCCAATACCTCGTGAATTGATGCTTTTGTCATATCCTTCATTCTTGTAAATACTCCCATGGTTTACACGTCTCCTTTTTTAATATCAATTGGTTGTTGTTGTTCAAAACGAGCGACTTTAGCTCTTAATTCATCTACTTCTCTTTGCAAAGCTTTCTTCTCGATATCTTTCATCATTTCATCGATGTTGTTGCTTTTACTCGCCTCGTACGGTGCGTTATAGCCTGTATGATGCGGCGGCACGTGATTTGCGTGCGGCTTGTGAGCAGTCGGGTTCCAACCATCGTTGTACGGAGGGCGGGAATACGAGCCAGCATAAGGATCAAACGGCGGATGGTCGTAACCAGGCTCTTTCGGGATCACAATAGCGGCGATAAAGTAGATGAAAATGACCGTTCCACCTGTGAAAAATGTCGTGATGACCACTAGCAGTCTTAGCAGCGTAGCATCAACGTTCATAGCTTCGGCGAGTCCGCCGCAAAGACCGGTTACCTTTTTATCTCTTCGTGAGCGGTATATTTTGCTCATGATTAGTTGCTCCCTCCTGATTCAGCCTATTCCGTAGTGCCTCAAGCTCAGCGTCTACAGCCGGATTTCCCGCACCATAGTAACTTTCGCGGCCCATACGTCGTACATCTCGGAGCGTTCTTGCATGAAGCTCCATATCGGATACGCGCTCTTCCAAGCGGCCGAACATCCGTGGTGACGCATCTTGCGACACGCTGCTGCGAGCATGCAATCTTTGCTGCAAGCGGGCGGATTCCATTCGTGCTAGGTAGTAGCTGCGTTTATCTGCCACTTCTTTGTAATCTGCTCTGAGCTGCTGCAGCTCTTCATCCAAGTCTAGGATGGATTGCTTAGCTTGCTCATATAATTCGCGATATTGCTCGCTTTTCTCCTCAGCTTGCAGCTTCTCTTGAAGCACGATTCGTGCCATATGTTCTTCGCCGGCCTTCAAAGCCAGGAGCGCTTGCTGCTCGCGCTTCTCTTTGGTTTCTAATGCCGTCAGATATTGCTGTCTTAGCGAAGCTGCGTGAGTGACGCATTGCTGGTACAGCCTCTCGGATTGCTGAAGCTGTTCGCGTTGAGCAGCTAAGTACTGGTCGATTAAGCGAACCGGATCTTCGGACCGTTCCAAATGTTCATTCAGGGATGCTACGGTAATGTCTCTCATACGCCTCAGAAGGCTCATCTCTCATACCACCTTTTCCACTCTGTTTTTCCATCCTATTTACACGGTTCTTCTTGTCAACATCGAAACCCCGTAACCAATCAATCCAATTGCCAGAAGAATAATGATCCAGCCAGCTAATTTGCCAACCAGGATGATACCGCCGATCCCTGCAATCAGCCAACCGAATTTATTGCCATTCTGAATGCCAATATATCCTAGACCGACCATACTAATCGGAATCAGGTATCCCATCACCGAGCCGATAAAAGGTCCCATGTGAAGCCCCAGCTTGTTAAGGATGATTAGCGCGCCGAATGCGATTAGCAGAGCGGCTAAGCCTGTATTTCTTTTCATGATTTCGTCACCGCCTTTCGTTGTGTGTTGATCTCTTGTTCATGTCTTTATTCTAGGTAAAATCGAGCCTTTCCAAAACGGACCGTGGACGGTATTTGATACTAGACCTTAGTCGGGGCGCTTCTACGACCTCTGTTCAGAGCGGAAATATTGCGGTGGCAGATAGGCTTCCGTGTACATACAATAAGAAGTGATTGGGAAGGGGGCCGAACCAATGCCTTCAGTGGTCTATGGTGGTGTCAAAATTCTAAGTGTGAACTCGGGTTCGAATGTCCAGTTTGGTGATACCGCCTTAATACGGCTATCGAGTAATTCCAAGATTTATGCGGGCGCCAACTCATTTTCCCCGGGTGATAGCTTCGGAAGTGTCCAGAATGTTCTAAACGGC
>NZ_JBFTQB010000219.1:0-7886 GCF_056398785.1 Paenibacillus sp. 01T422
GTTTATTTAACTTATCTTTTAATAATAATAACATCGTGCTTTCTTCCCGATTCAGTTTCATTCCCGTATACTTATCACCGTGAAATAAACTTATACTGTCAATAACTAAAGCTTTATCTTTTATTTTACGAATCAATGGAAGCAATGCATCTTCCCCTGGATCTGTGATTTGAGACCATAAGGAAAACATAGTCATCTTAGGAACAGTTGAATTGCGGACAGATCCATGAATCATCTGCATAATCCCAAAAGCAAGCGGACTATTATCTAAATTTTTATACGCCAATACTTCAGAAGCTAACCCTTCACTTATTAGAATATTCGATGCTAGAAAACCCTTCGGATTCCGGTAAAAACTCTCTAACGTAGGCAGAATGCCTTGCCTTGCGAGTTCCTCCCCTATAATTATCACATGCGTTTTGCTTGCCTCAATCGTGCCTGGAAGCATACTATCGATTTTGGAACCAATAGCGGTAATGGATTCTCCTGTATCTTGAACAAACTCATCTTTTACATCAAATTGACCGCCGCCTTTGCTCTTTAGAATAATCGCTCTTACGGTCGCCTTCATTTGATTATCGCTGCCGATATCTATGCTAATCCCGTTTACGATTTTCTTATTGGTTAAGTAATTGATATCCCAGCACCCTGTTATAGATATAGAAATAACAACTATACAAATCGCTATACATAGCTTTTTTTTCATAAAGCTCCCGCCTTTTTGCTCTTTGATGGCAATTTGGACACGACCCATAACAGAAGTGGGATAACAGTAATCATCGTTAGATACCCATACTCCAACCATTTACTAAAGACATCCAGATTTTCTAAAGTGGATAGAAACCAAGCGATCAGTAAAACAAGCAATCCATTGAGCCATACTAACCTTCGATAGGAAGATTGATTTGCAGTCAGACTTTTTCCGGCTATGATGAGATAAGAAACGATTGTAGCTGTCATTGGTATAAACCAAATGGACAAAAAGATCAGATCCAGTCGGTCAAATACCTGATAGGTTTGCCCTTTAAATATGTACAAAACCGGTTCGTTGATCTGTGCTAATGCCTTCGGACTGAACCCAATCAAACAAATCAATACGAAATAGGCATAAAATAGCGTTACAAACCCATTGGCTAATGAAATTACGCCAAACAATCTTTTTGAATCAGGTTGTACTTGTGAGTAAAAGTAAAGGATCACTTCAAAACCAAGCATGGAAAAAAAAGTTTTCTCACTACCCTTGAAAATCTGCGTAACACCCGACTGCCCTACCGGTAAAAGGTTACTTGGATGCATGTCATGCGAAAAATTAAAAAGGCTGAGCACGATTAAGACCCCAAACAATGCGGAAGTTAGTACAAAAAATCTTGCAACAACATGCAAATTCTCAAGAGCTAAATATATACTTGTACCAATAATCAGTAGGAGTAAGACCCAACTAGGTGTGAACGTGAGCATCCAAGTATGAACTAATTGGATATAAAGTGTAGCCGCGTATCCAGCTATGAGAATAAAAAAAACATAATAGAGGAGGTTAAGCGTTTTACCTACAAATGATCCAAATAACCGAATTGTTATCTCCCTTAGAGTGAGCTGAGGAAATTTTTTCAACAAGTTCCAGTATATGAACAGCAAGAGTTGTATGGCTAAGCCAGCTATCAGGACTGAAATCCATGCATCCCCTTTTGCTGAACTCTGAATTTGTGAGGGCAATGACAGCAGCCCAATACCGATTTGTGTTTTAATCATCAAAAAAAACAATTGGGATCTGTTTATCCTAATAGTCATGTACGTTTCCACCTCCTAAGAAAAAATGGTTTCGTGGAGCCAGATTTGGAGGTTCGCGAATATTTGTTGAGTTTCCATATCGGCAGTCTTAGATACATATCCTTAAGTCCATCTTTCCCACGAAAAGGACCGAATGGAGCGAAATACGGAACTCCCAACGTCTCCATCTTGCAAAGGTGGATGAAAACGACCGTCATCATGATGGAGATTCCGAAAAAGCCAAACAATGCAGCGGCGAGCATCGTGGGAAATCCTACGATTCTTAAGCTTGTTCCAAACTCGCTTAATGGCGATGTAAAGGAAGCAATCGCTGTCAATCCAATGACTACAATCATGGTATGAGACACAAGCTGGGCTTCCACTACGGCTGTCCCAATAACAAGCCCGCCCACAATCCCTATTGTTTGAGCAATGGGAGAAGGCAAGCGGATTGAAGCCTCTTTTAACAGTTCAAGAATGATCTGCATAACGAGCGCTTCTAAGATTGGCGGTAATGGCACATAGGTCAAAGAAACCTGAACAGAATACAGAATCCCCATAGGAAGCACTTCAGAATGGTAGGATACGATTGCAATATAGATGGCTGGCAAACTAATCGCGAGAAGAAAGCTAAGGAAACGAATGGCCCGGAAAAATGAGCCCATGATCCATCTCCCGTTATAATCGTCCGGCGTTTGAAAAAATGAGAAAAAAGTGATTGGAAGTACTAATACGCTGGGAGTACCGTCAACAATGATATTGATTTTCCCTTCCATTAGGTAGGAAGCTGCACGATCAGGCCTTTCGGTCTGCATGGTTTGTGGAAAAGGAGATAACGGGTGCTCTTCGAGCATTTCATCAATGTTGCTTACAGCGTAAATATAGTCAAGCTCGATTGCCGCTACTCTCTTCTCACATTCATCTACGATTTTGGGATCAGCTATGTCTTCCATATAGACCATCGCTACTTTCGTATGTGAGACTTGTCCTAAAGTCAGGTATTTCACCTTCAGTTTTGGACTTTTGATTCGATTGCGCAGCAAATAGATATTGGTATTCAGGCTTTCAATAAAACCTTCATGCGACCCCTTAATGATCTGCTCATCTTTGGGCTCTTCAATCGTTCGACCTTGCGTCTGAACTGCTGACAGCATGTACGCGGCTGATTCATTCTCTTGGAGAATTACACAAAAGCCAAGAAGTAAGGATTGCACGATCTCATGGGCATCGGACGAATTCTTAGCTCCGAAGGCAGTTACGATCTGTTCGAAATCGCCGGATGTTGATTCTAATAATGGCTTAATCATATTTAATTGAATGAGTTCAATTTTCACGAGTGGTTCTACATAGATGAAAGCACACGATTGATTATTAAAGATGATCTTTTGCATTTTCAAGTCCTCTGTATGCGATAAAAAAGCGTGAATCTGTGCAAACTTCAGATCGATATCTCCAGCTTTCAGCTCAAYTGCAAGCGTCTCTTTCATGCCATTATCCCCCCTTTCTACATACATCACTACCTAGTATTAACAAGTGCGAACGTAATTATTTTTCGTAAAAGGTAAAGAAACTTTGCCGACAAATAAACTGGGTTTTTTGATGAATTTCACTCCATATACATAGCTTAAACCCTTGATTTATAAGATTTTCTGCCCGATTAAACTCGTCAAGAATAATTTTTTTAGAAGATTCTCATCGTTTTTTAATAAAGGGGGCTTGACCCTTACCAGCACAAGGTTTGCTCTTCTTCTAGCAAATTATAGGAGACTCCCAGTCTGCTATACTAGGCTCAGCTAAGAAATTAGCGCCCATAACAAGGAGGAGGACAACAACTATGAAATTACATCATAAATGGAGCAAGCGCTTAGCAATTATGACAATTGGAGCCACCATTGCTATCTCAGGAGGGGTAATCAGTAGTCCACAGTCTACTCAAGCTGCTACTAATACAGATACGGCTACTATTGATGCTACAATTACTTCAACATCGAAAGCTGATAACATTATCTCTTTAGGCAAAAGATATCTGGGCACGCCATATAAATTCGGTGCACAAGTTGGGCAAACGCGTAACTTTGACTGCTCGACATTAACGAAGTTCATTTTCGGAAAATACGGCGTTACCCTGCCGCGAACAGCTGCTCAACAATCCAAAATGGGTAGTTTTGTTTCCAAAAGTAATTGGAAGAAAGGCGATCTGCTGTTCTTCTCCGTACCTGGTAGATCAGGAGTCGGTCATGTAGGCGTTTACCTTGGAAATAACAAAATGTTGAACACGTACGGTGCTGGCGGCGTGAAAATTACTACGATTAACTCCTATTGGAATTCTCATTACATGACAGCGCGTCGTGTGATTAAATAGAAAAGAAACGATTAGAGGTGTCCCAATAGCCATGCATTTGGCTGTTAGGACACCTCTTTTGATATTCACAGCTAATTCAGCCTCTTTTTATTTGCTAGCCAAATAATTATTTGCTTGAGAGGCAACAATAGAACCGACCTTACAATTCCTGAAGGAGATTAACTGACTTGAATAAACTAAGAGCCTCTCAAATTGCAGCCTCACCAGTCATGGCTAACGTTTCTTGCGACGGCATTCCTATTTATATTCAAAATGTCGATGAAACAAATGAAACCGCAAGAATTTACCCACTAGATCAACCTGAGCAAGAACAAGA
The DNA here is from genome assembly GCF_056398785.1 of Paenibacillus sp. 01T422. Taxonomy (NCBI): domain Bacteria; kingdom Bacillati; phylum Bacillota; class Bacilli; order Caryophanales; family Paenibacillaceae; genus Paenibacillus; species Paenibacillus sp. 01T422. Next base: position 4,446 of record NZ_JBFTQB010000219.1, read on the forward strand.
AGTGCCACTAGACAGTTTGGTTGAACATTAAAATCGGACGAAAATTGAAAGAAATGAATCCAAGAAGCTGCCCCTGTAGTTAACGCTACTACTGGTGACAGCTTCTTTTTATTTCCCTTGTGCGGCTCCGCGGTAAGCACCTACCCAACGGTCCGTAAAGTGTAAAAAGGGACGGCGCGTTTCATTTTAAAAACGGCAATTGGTACGGTTAAAGGCAGAAATGTACCTATCCACATTCCGAAATGTTCTTATATAATCGGACATGTGCAAGTGCGGTAGCGCTTACATAAATACATTCATTTCAACGACAAAGGAGACAAGTGAAGATGAAAAGCAGATTGCAACGCCGAAGGAGGCTATGGCTGGGATTGCTGCTCGCTATCGTTGTCATTGCACAGATCGGCTACGTCCCGTCCGGCGAAGGCAAGGTCAAAGCGGCAGACAATGGCTTGGCTCAGAAGCCGTACATGGGCTGGAGCAGTTACAGTATGCAGGTCTACGACGGTCCATCGGGTAACTGGATTTCCGAAACAAAGATCAAGATGATGTCTGATGCTATGCATGAGAAATTGCAGGCTCACGGTTACAAATATATCAATATCGATGCGGGCTGGAACGGCAGCATGGACGAATACGGCAGACCGGTGCCGAGTACGACGCTGTATCCCGGAGGCTTCCAGAATCTCGTCGATTACATCCACGGAAATGGGCAAAAACTCGGTCTTTATTTGATTCCCGGGGTCTCCCCTGATGCGGTAACTCAGAACTTACCTATTTATAATGCTCCTGGTTGTACCATCGGTGATATTGTCGTAAAGCCTTATAAGTTCGCGGATTACTGGAATATCGGCTACAAAATTGATTTCAGCAATCCATGCGCCCAAAAATATATCGACTCCGTCGCAGATGAGATCGCTTCCTGGGGCGTGGATTTCGTCAAATTCGATAGCGTCACGCCGGGCTCCGGGCATAACGATATCAGCATCGATGCGCGCGATGATGTCAAAGCCTGGTCAACAGCCCTTAGTAGACACAATATTTGGTTCGAACTGTCTTGGGCTCTCGACCACAATTACGTGGATTATTGGAAACAATACGCTAACGGCTGGCGTGTTGATTGGGATGTGGAATCCTATGACCGCGAGGTCGGCATGACGCAATGGGCCAATATTGCGCGATTGTTCCCTGACGCAGCATTATGGTGGCGAGATGCCGGACCTGGCGGCTGGAATGATTTCGACTCCTTGAATGTCGGCAACGGCGCTACCTCCGGTTTGACCAAAGACGAAAGGCAAACAGCGGCTACATTGTGGGCAGCCTCGGCCGCGCAGTTCTATACAGGTGACGACCTGTCCAACCTCGACGCCTATGGCCTTGACTTGCTGACGAATGATGAAGTCATCGCGGTTAATCAGGCTGGACGCCCCGTCCATCCGATATCAACGTCGACCAATCAGCAAGTTTGGTACGCGAATAACGGTGACGGTACTTACACGGTTGCCCTGTTCAATCTAGGCAACAAAGCAGCTCCTGTCACCTTTAATTGGAGCGACCTCGGCTTGAGCGGTTCAGCTTCTGTTCGCGACCTGTGGAACCATAGCGAGCTTGGCACTTTCACTTCAAGCTATGGCCCAGTTTCCTTAGAGCCGCATGCTTCCCGTTTGTTCAAAGTAACGGCGCAAAGCGGCACGTCTTTCGTCAATGACGACGACACAGGCGTGAGATACACCGGCACATGGACACGAAATGGCGGCAAAGAATTGGCGCGCGATGCTCAGGACTTATCCATTGCCATTACGGACTCCTCTCCCGCTCTTCTTACTAGTCAAATCGGAAATAATGCTCCACAGCAAGCTAATTCTTTTGACGCTACGGTCTCTCACGCCGTTTATATCAATGATACGGATCCATTGATCCAGTATTCGAACAAGTGGGGGCACAGCGGCGGAAGACCCTTTGGTGACTACCTCGATGACGTTCATTACGGCGAATCCGACAACGGCGCGCAGCCGGAGTTCAGCTACTCCTTCACAGGTACTGGCATTGAAGTTTTCTCTGAGCAAGGCACATCCAATGGACGGATGGACATTTACATCGATGGGCAGTTGAAAGGCACCGTCGATGCCGAAGCTCCGCAGCAATCCGGCCTATATTCGGTTTATCGCATCACTGATCTTCAGCAAGGTCCACATACGATCAGAGGGGTAAGAAATAGCAGCGGTCAATATTATTTCATCCTTGACGCCTTAAAGGTGACGACCGAAACGCTGCTTGGCCAACCTTCTGCGAACAGTTTTGACAAAGATCAGCCTACAGACATTACGACGAATTTACTACTTGGCGCAAGCTCACTGACTGACATAAACAACGGCTCAGTAGCTCTGCAGCCAAATACCGACTATACGATAAGCGGCGGCAATCTTGTGACGATTAGCAAAGAATACCTGCTCCAGCAGGCGTCTGGGCAACCTGTCCAGCTAGCGTTCGCTTTTGCCGGAGGTGACTCACAATCACTGTCCATCGACATCACTGGAACCTCACTCAATCCTGCAGCTGTCGCCTTTGACAAGAAAACATCTGCACAAGCAGATATCACTACAACATTAACACTTGGAAGCAGCAACAGTCTGACAGGCATTATGAACGATACAGCCAGCTTAACGGCTGGTCAGGACTACACATTTACAAACGGTGTTGTGAACATTTCAAAATCCTTTTTAAACCAATTGCCTGTTGGACTAACGAATTTGACCTTCACTTTCAGTTCGGGAAGTCCACGAACGTTAGCCATAACAATCAGCAACTCCTCATCTCCTGGAAGGTTCACTTACATCAATGACGACAACTCGGAAATCCACTACACCGGGGCTTGGAACCGCAGTACAAACCGCCCTTTTAACGACTACGGCAAGGATGTTCATTATGTCGAGCAAAATAACGATTTTTTCACCTACACTTTTAATGGCACAGGTATTACCTATGTCACAGAAGTTGATCAAGGCCAAGGCGACGTGGACATCTACATAGATGGTCAACTTCATGGAACTGCTCATACTTACGGGGCAAATTCGCATAACGTAGCCCAGCAAGAAGTCTATACCGTTATGAACTTGACACCTGGCATTCATACGCTGAAAGCAGTGAAAAAGTCAGGCCAGTTCATGCTGCTCGATGCGCTTAAAGTGCAGCAATCCGACCTGATCGATATCTCTGCCGCTGACTTCAACAAAATGGCTGCCGCAGATGTGAGCGTTAACATTCTAGGCAATCCTGATAGTTTACGTAGCATCTCGAATGGTGCCAAACCACTTGTTTATCCGACGGATTATGGCATTAGCGGCAAGCAAGTGACGATCAAAAAAGAGTATCTCGCAGCTCAACCTGTCGGCAACTTGAAGCTAACTTTTTCTTTCGCAGGTGATTATGCGGACGATGTCCATG
>NZ_JBFTQB010000220.1:0-7883 GCF_056398785.1 Paenibacillus sp. 01T422
AGCGTATACTGGTCACTCAGCCAAACTTGAGGCATTTCCATCGTATCCGGCTGCCACTTCGTCCAAAAAATGTTGGAGATAATGGCTTTGTCCGCCGAAACAAGCTGCTCAAGAGTATGGGGGTGTAAAATGAGATCGGAATCAATCAGAAATACGTAATCGAATCTGTTTTCCAAAGCATAAGAAAGGATAGCATCCTTCATTATGGCTACTTTCCAAATTGCTTCTTCCGGCCAATAATGCGTGAATTCATCCTTATTATATGTTTCGGGATGTTTCTCCTCATTGTGGATGACTGTCCTACCATATTTCGCTTGAAAATCACACAATAATTGCTGTGAAGCTTCTACCTCGTTATTATCGACGAATAAATAACTTACCGTGAAGTTGTTACGTTCAAGCTCGGCAAGTGAGGTGAGAAAAGGAGCAAGAATATCAGGTACTTGACGAATGGGGCTTCCAATCAGCACACGCTTTTTTGGACTCAAAGTGCCTTCTCCTCTCGGCGGAGATTAGCAAAATACGCTTTATTATGCATAATGCTGGGATGAGTCGGATTGTAGACGGATGCAATCTCATTATGCAGCTCCGCTTTCTGCTTCTGCCCCATTCTGTCGTAGCACAAACAGAGATGCAGGTGCGGCACCCACGTCCAAGCCCCATGATCAACCATAYCCGCATAGTCAGTTGGCTCTCCTAAGGTGGTTGCTTTCTGAAACCAATAGATCGCAAGCTCCAGCCGATTGTCTTCGAAGAAGAAGTTGCCCACCCGACAGCACATCTCCGCCCTTGGCTTCCCATATAGTAAGGTTCTAAACCAAGTTTTCAGCTGCATCTGCCGATTCGATAGTTTACCGTAGCAATCCCCCATCTTCAGGCAAGCGGCAAAACAATCCTCGCGCCATCCCTGTTTTGTAGCCAGAAAACGCTCGTAATACGTAACTGCTTTTTCATCAAGACCATGATCTTTAAGCTCGTTTGCAAAATAATACAGATCACGTGGAGAAAAGATTTCATCCGCAGACTCGCGCTGTTGATAGATCCGCAAGTTCCGGTCGGTATACTCCTTATCCTTCTTGTGTGTAATGGCTATGTCAGAGTGAATCACATGCCCGCTGACAATCAGTACTTCGTGGACGGGTCCCTCCCAACGGAATCCGCATGCTCGCCTAACTAAACGGTTGCGTTTAAGACTCGTAATTACTTTGTTATCCGCGTCAAAAGCAAGGTGATACGGCATCATCACGCTGTCGACGGACGGATCTATCGAAGCTTTAAGCGCTATGAATTTCAGCCGGTCTTCTTCTTCTAGCTCATCATCTGCATCCAGCCATAAAAGATAGTCCTTCGTCGCTTTCGAAAAGGCAAAGTTCCTGGCCTCAGCGAAATGATCTTGCCAAGTCAAATCATAGATCAATTCTGTAAAAGAGGAAGCTATCTCCTTGGTCTGATCCGTAGAACCTGTGTCCAAGATAATGATTTCATCCGCTACCTCTCTAACAGACTGAAGACAGCGGTGAAGTGACGGCTCCTCATTTTTGACAATCATACATAAGCTTATCGTTATCAATTGGCTATTCCTCCCAAGTCACAAGGTTGGGATGTTCATCTAGAATGGAATCATACTGCTCTTTCCAACCATATTGGGCATTCGGATCAAGCCGCATGTAACGCTCATATTTCTCTTTCCTGTCTTCTGGTTTGGCCCAGCCGTAATGCTTGATTCTGGCAGAGTGGCATAGGTAGGAAAAATGGTTGATCGTAGCCGGGAAGCGGCCGCAGTGCTGAGGCGTCTCTTTCCAGAGATATGGAAAATCCGGTTTATACCTGATCAGAAAAGGACGATAGTAATGATGGGCACTCCAATAAGCATCATCCCGATAGCTGGTTTCGCTCCACATATCGTACAGCCGAAAATAGATGGCATCCTGCTCACAGTTGTTTAGCAAATCGCCCACTTGATCGGCAAATTGGTCCTCCAATAGCTCATCCCCATCCAAATTCAGAATCCATTCTGGATTCGTCTGCACTGTCGCTTCCCATTGCTGTTTTCTTAGCTGCACTTCATTGGCAAAACGTGATTCAGGATTGCGAATCAGCTGTAGCGGGATACCGGATAGAAGTTCTTCACAAATCTCTGAAGTATCGTCTGTGCTTCCATCATCAATGATGACCGCTTCATCAATCCAGGCTCGATGCTTCAGCAAAGCCTGACGCAAGTAACGGTGTCCTTCATTTTTTACAACCATAGAAAGTGTCAATTTACTCATGGCTTGCCCCCGCTACACAAAATATTTCATGCCCATGCCAGCCTGACTGCAGTCCAACCAACATCTTCGTTTTATCCCTCTCAGTCATATCGGGAACTGCAACCGGATGGATGCGCAAATCATATTCAAGCCTAGTTGGCTCCTCTCTGGAAAACAAGGAGATGATCTCAACATTGTCGACTTGCAGCTGATAAATAAGATGGCAGGACTTACACATCACAAGTGTAAATTTATCGTACGAATGGAAAAGCATGCTTTCATTTGCTTGACAAAGCGGACATGGCTGCATGTGATCATCCCTTCTTTCATTTAATTGAAGGTATACGCATATCTATGGCCATAAGGTTTTGCCGATGCCAGAAATTATGGGCTTAAGCATGCCAAATCCGATTGGATTCTTTATCTGGATGCCGATGAGGAGCTGGCACCTCTAGGTGATTTCGAATTGCATAAGGTGTTGCAGGAGACACAAGCCTCCATCCTATCCCTCCATTTAGTTAATTATATTGGCGAATCACCAAATGAAGACGAAGCATTTCATATTGCTCATCCTCGTTTTTTCCGCAACCATATCGGTTTGAAGTTCAAATATGCCATTCATGAAACACTGAATATCGACGACATTTTCTACGATCGCGACACTTCAGAAATGGTGGAAACTATCCCATTAAAATTATTTCACCGTGGATATATGGAGCCAATTACGATTCAGAAAAACAAGTTTGCTCGCAACATGACCCTACTACAGCAGGAAGCAAGTACCTCCGCAGCTAGTTCTAACCCATGGATTGAATACCACATAGCCAGCGAGTACTATCGAGTTCACCAGTATGACAAAGCATTTGAGTATGTCAATCTATCCATTGTTCGCTTCATTCAAGCAGGTAAAATGCCTCCTTCTATGCTGTATAAACTGAAGTATGCCATCCTCTTTAACACGGGAAGCATCGATGGCGCTTGGCCCGGTATCGAGAAAGCTATTGCTTTATATCCCGATTATGTCGATCTTCATTTCTATAAAGGTGTTATCTGCTATTTGAAGGAGTGGTATGCTGCGGCAATTGACGTTTTTCGGCATTGCGCTCTATTGGGGGAAACGACAGATCAACATCTAAGCTTACGAGGCACAGGCAGCTTTCACGCCTATTATTATCTAGGTCTATGCTGGGAAAAATTAGGAAATAACCAAGCGGCGATAAACGCCTATGAAAAGGCTTATGAACTTTCCCCTACTTATAGCATTGCCAAAGATGCGCTTAACAGGCTGAATGAAATCAAAACCTGATTTTTTTAGTAGATACATCTAACCAGCACGAAAAACACTCTCGACATCCCAAGAATGTGATTTCGTGCTGTTGGACATTGCCAAAGACTAAGCTTTGCTCTCATAGAAATAATGCTGAACCCGGATACTATCGCCTAATTCGATAATGCCATAGGAATATTGAGGTTGTCTTCTTTTATCCGTTGGCGAGCCTGGGTTGAACATCAGTATCCCGTCAATGGTTTGACTAAAAGGAACATGAGAATGCCCGAAAATGATAATATCCGGCTGCTCTTCCATGAATGCTTCCCGGGCTCTTTCCTCTGTCGTTTTACGGAAGCCGTCACCATGAATCAGACCGATTCGATACTTCCCGGCGTTCACGATTTTTTTCAAACCAAACCGTTCTATGATTTCATGACCGTCATTATTCCCAGCCACAGCTTCACATGGAGCAATTTGTTCAACAAGATCGACCACATGCTCACTCACCCAATCTCCTGCATGCAGAATCAGATCAACCCCATTTAGGCCCGCCACCAAAGTATCTGGCAGCTTTGGGACCCTCGCGGATAGATGCGTATCAGAAATGACACCAATTCGCATAAAATCACTCCTTTTTCCACATTTACTCTTATTTTCTCATTCGCAAGAAGGAACTGCAAATTCAAAGCAGAATAATGAGCAGACTACGCTGTTTGACTCCGTAGACGGACACTCTGAAAATTCGATGTTTGCAGCGCAGTTTGATACAATAATGCTGAAGTATACGCCAAGGGGGACAACCATGATGAAAGATCCCATCGTCATACAGAACAAGTTAAGAGAAGCTATGGGGCATCTCGAAAAAAGGTTCATGGAGCGGGAAGAGCTCATTCGAGTCTTGCTCCTTGCCATCATGAGCGGTGAACATGTCCTTTTGGTCGGACCTCCCGGTTCGGCGAAATCGCAGATGGCTCGAGCTACAGCAGAGTTATTCGGTAATGAACCCTATTACGACTATTTATTGACTCGCTTCACGACACCAGACGAGCTATTCGGCCCAGTCTCCCTGCAGAAATTAAAACAAGATGAGTACAGTCGCCTCACGGAAGGATATCTGCCTAGCGCACGTTTCGCCTTCCTTGATGAAATATTCAAAGCAAACAGTGCGATTCTTAACTCACTTTTATCGATATTAAATGAGCGCGTTTTCTTCAATGGACGTTTGAAGCAGCCGTCACCTCTCTTATTTCTAATGGCAGCCTCCAATGAATTGCCTGAAGATAACGAGCAGCTAGCTGCTCTTTACGATCGCTTTCTGTTCCGGTTTGAGGTCGAATATGTCAAGCAAATTTCCAGCTTCGAGCTCATGTTTCAAGCGCCAAGATCGCCCCTTCCCCATCTGCTTTCAACAGAGAACATTAACCAATTGAGATCACAAGCAATGGACGTAGAATTGCCAGATGCTTTGATTTACATGCTCTTCCAATTGAAAACAGCCCTTCAAGAGAAAGAATATGTGCTCTCCGATCGGCGCTGGAATAAAATTGGGCACACTTGGAAAATTTCAGCCGCTATTCACGGGCGCAGCGCAGTTGGCGTTTGGGATACCATCCTCACTCCTCATATGCTTTGGGATTTCCCAGAAGATTTAACTGAAGTTAAAGCTGTTTTTGATACGTTATTTCAGGACATGCTTAAACGCGAGATGGAACAAGAGCTTCCTCTACAGCAGTACAACATGACAGTTAAAAAATGGTTGGACAAGGTAGATGAACTCCATGCCTTCCAATTTAAAAAAGAAATCGGCGGCTCCTTATCCAAAGACGCTGCTGAACGTCTGAAAGGCAGCTTGGAAGAGTGTCGCACCGAACTTGAGGACACGGCACGCAGTTTGCGCGGCAGGCTCGTCTCCTGGCAGGAGAAAGAAAAGAAACTGCCTGAATGGATCGCTTCACAGTCCATTTTCTTGCAGCATCCCGAGCAGTATGCCGTTAAATTCACTCACCTGCGCATCCAGGGTGAACGCATTTTACAATCCATTCAAGGTTTATATCGCACATTGTTTGACCGTGAAATTCCGGGAATCGTGTACGACTATACCCTTTAAGAGGTTACTCTATGATCATACGCTGCACACGGGTCGATCGGTATGTGTTCGAAGGTTACGTTCATTCTTCGCGCGTCGCTCAAGAGTGGATGCGCGAAGCGGTGCGGCAAGCTCCTTGGTTTACGCTTGAGCTGTTTGCCGATTTCTTCATGTGCTTTTATTTAACGAAACCCGAGATCGATGCCGCCTCCGAGGAAACACCTTTCCATCGATGGATGGTGCTAACCTTGACCAAACAATACTTCTATGTCTCCATTCATCCACGAACAATCGGACAAGTGAACGCTTCTTTCAAAACAGCGCTCAAAGCGCTCATGTGGCTAACGGAATCGTACGAGAAAGAAGTGAAAAAAAGGCAAAAGGAACAGCAGCAAGTAGGCATCGGACTAGAGAAAAAGCAGCAGATGAGCGGTCAAGAGGACAAAAGCGTCAGCGAGCGGCTCACTGATAAGCAAATTGAGAAGCTGAGGTTAGTTGGTTATACGCTGCAGCAAGGAAAACGCGCTGTAGAGGACAAACAAGAGGCCTCCGATTCGCGGCCGCTAGTCGCTGATGAGATACGCGCGCTGAAGCAGCGAATTCTAGAACTGCAAGGCGAGCTGCGTACGGAGTTCATGAAACGCGACAAGCTGAAAGCGAAGCTGCGCAAGGCGGAAGAAGAACTCGAGCGCCGCAAGCGACAGCTGGACCGCATGAGCGCCCGCGACCTCGCCGCGATGCAAGAGCTGGAGTCCGAGCTAGGCGACTGGCTCGGGCGATCTTTGAAGGAGACGTTGTCCCTCGAAGAGGCGGACAGCTTTAATGTGCACGAGCTCGTGCAGGCGAGTCAGCGGCTTGCGAACCGGCGCTGGGGCAGCGAGCTGGGGAAACTGCGGAGGCAGACGTTCGAGCACTACATGCAGTGGATTGACAAACTGAAGCGCAGCAAGGATTTGGTGGCTTTCTTGCAGGAGGTGGGCCGCAACATCCATCACCTGCGGGTTGCGCGGAAGAAGCAGCGCTCGCCGTTCGTACCTGAATCCTACGATGATTTGCGGTACTCCGGAGACATCGCGCATTTGCTCCCCAGCGAAGCCAGTTTGCTCGCGGACGAAGATTTTGAGCCTTATTTTCTCGTCAAATGGATGGAAAATAAGCTCATGACTTACAACTACAGCGGTTCTTCGCCAGAACCGCAAAAAGGGCCCGTGATCTGTATGCTCGACACGTCGCATTCGATGCGCGGCAACAAGCTCAGGCTTGCCCAGCTGTTTACCGCGACCTTCGCCTCCTTCGCGCTTCTTGAGCGGCGGGACTTCGTCCTGCTGCTGTTCGGCGCCAAAGGCGAGCTAGTCGAGCACATCTTGTCCMATAAGCGTCCCGACTGGGATCGCTTCTACGGCCTTGCGCAGCTTGCCTTCGGCGGCGGTACGAACTTCGACGCCCCGCTGGGCAGAGGCATGGACATCGTTTCGCATCAGCCGCAGTTTCACGATGCCGATTTCGTGATGGTTACCGATGGCGTTGGCCAAATCTCCAAAGCAACCCAGCAGCAGCTTGCGCTGCTGGGTCAGAAAAAGCAGCTGCGGCTGCACTCCCTGATCATCGGCTCCGCCCGCCAGCATCTCGTCCACAAATACGAGATTATCGGTGTCTCGCATCAGGTGCGTTTTGCGACAGCCTGGGATATGCAGGATCCTGTTAAGGATGAGCTGCTGTTAGATGTATTTGCGAAGCAATGACTATTGGAAGTATGGAATCAAAGAATCCCCCGTGCCCTTCATCGGGCTCTCGGGGGATTCATTATTTAATGACAAATAAATAAGGACCCCTTTCGGAGTCCTCATTGACGGTGAATAGATTTATGGTACTATGCTTTGAACCTTACTCAGCTCGGTCTCTACCTCATCAACACTATTGCAGTACCTGACTACATTAATGATTTCTGCGGCACATCTCCTCGCTTCCATACGGATTCAACAACAGCTTCCCTTGGTGTAAATGTAAATTGTCTTTGACACGACACCTCTCTGCTTTCACCGTCAGAGATAGTATGTCCGCTCACTTCTGTTTTATGTATGTAAAATATTTATGCCGCGGAGGTCTTTCTCTCCCGCCACTCCAAACGCGCTGTTAATAGTTCTCACGCACGGCTAATGAACTACAGTCCGCTATTTCACTAAAAAGGCACATATTCCATCTGCGGGAGGAACTACAGACCTCTATTTCGCCAATTTTCCAGAAAAACATGTGGAGCGCGAATAGGRCACTGTAGTTC
>NZ_JBFTQB010000221.1:0-7881 GCF_056398785.1 Paenibacillus sp. 01T422
GTATTGATACATACTACGATATACAAATAACGAATTAAGAACCTACAACTTCAATCGGATCACAGACAACAACCGTCAAAGGTGTTAACATTGACGAGCTGACAATCGCTTTACTTGATGTTGACGCTGAGAYGCTCGAAGAAGAAGTTACATTCACATTCGACGATTGGGATATGCCGAATCAATTCGCTTCACCTACACTAGGCCAATAATAAACATATAAACGGAGGATATTCACATGTCAGATATCAGTGTATTTTTTGCAGGTAATGTCGAGGTCAAGACTCAAGAGGATTTCATCGTGTCCCCACGCTTTAAAGATAAAGAAGGCAAGCCGGTACCATGGGTTATCCAATCCATCACGGAGGAAGAGAACGATGTGATCCGGAAGTCAGCGACGAAGGTGACTAGAGTGAAAGGTCAGACTCAGTCCGAGATCAACCAGACCGAGTATATCGCAAAACTCGTCGTTGCGAGCGTGGCATTCCCTAACTTGAAAGCAGCTGAGCTACAACAATCCTACGGAGTTCTTGGTGCAGAGGCACTTGTGAAGAAGATGCTGCTGTCAGGTGAATATGCTCAGTTGATTATCAAAGTGCAGGAAATTAACGGCTTCGACCGAGATATGAATGAACTGGTGGAAGAAGCAAAAAACTAATTGATGGCGGTTGGAACGAAGAGGGCGAGTACGTAAATCCTGATCCAACCGCCAACCTTCTTCACTACGCTTTACACAGGCTCAAGAAGTTGCCGCATGAAATTCTTTCAAGGCCGGCGACTGAAAGGGCCTTTATTTTTGCGTCTATCGGTCTTGCAGCGAAGCATGAGTCGAAAGAAAAGAAAAAATTGAAGTAACTCCGGATGGGGATTAGGTTATGGCAACAGTTGAGGCAACACTCAGGTTATTTGATAACTTCAGTTCAACGATGATGAACGCAACAAGAGCGATGAATTCGACTGTAAGGGCTGCGAGGCGATTACAATCAGTGCTAAACGCGACATACGGCTCTGAATCTCTTACATCTGCTGTGGCTGCTACAGAACAAGTGGCGGCGAATTCACAACGCGCACTAGAAAGTCAACGTAATCTAGTAAACGCCACGAACAGGAATAATGAACGATTGGCGCAGTCTCGCAGACATACGCAGGGGATGAGCAGTGACATCGATAAGATGTTAATCGCCTACCTCGCATTTGCAGCAGCCCAGAAGGCGGTAGAGGCTTCGGACAATTATGTCAATGCACAGGCAAGGCTTAGGATCATCAATAATGGACAAAATCCTGCAGCGCTTCAGGCGCAGGTTTTTGAAGCGGCAAACAGATCGCGCGGTGACTATGTCACGATGGCTGATGCAGTGGCGAAGTTAGGACTATTAGCCGGCGATGCTTTCACGGGTAATAGCGAGGTCCTGAAGTTCTCTGAGCTTATGCAGAAGTCTTTCAAAGTGTCCGGGGCATCTACGCAAGAATCACAAGCTGGCATGTATCAACTCACGCAGGCCATGGCGTCAGGTAAGCTGCAAGGTGATGAGTTTAGGTCGATCATGGAGAACGCTCCTATGTTGGCCGATGCGATCGCCAAGTTTACCGGGAAGTCGAAAGGGCAGCTTAAAGATATGTCAGCGGATGGTACGATCACAGCTGATATTATTAAAAACGCGCTATTCACAGCTGCAGACGACATCAATAAAAAATTCGCTACAATGCCTATGACGTTCGGTGATTCGATGACTCTCATGAAAAACGAAATTTTTCAGAATTTTGGTCCAGTCATTGAAAGAATGAACCGGATGTTAAATAGCGATAATGGGAAAAAGTTCTTTGAAGGTATGTCTAACACAATCAGCGTAGCAGCAGGATTAGCAAATAAGCTACTGACAATCATCGGTGCTACTATTAATTTCATGATGAATAACTCAAATATCTTAGTAGGTGCACTCGTCGCTTTAGGTGTAGCATTCTCGATCATGGGTGTACAAGCTATGATCGCATGGATTGAGGCTACATGGCCGATTCTACTCATCGCTGCGGCTATCGGTGGGCTAATTGCTCTTATTATGTCTTGGGGCGTGACGTTTGGCCAGATCATCGGATTCGTTGCTGGTCTATTTACGTTTCTCGGCGGCGTGGTGTGGAACACTATAGCTCTAATGTGGAATATCATCGTGGACTTCGTTGAATTTTTTGTTAACGTTTGGGTTGATCCGGTATATGCCGGTCAAAAGCTATTTTATGATCTAGCCCAGACGTTCGGCGGTGTAATGGTAAACATGCTGAGAGGTATCGAAAGTTTCTCAGGCGGCTTTATGAAGTTTTTCACGATGGCAATTAATGCAGGGATTAAGGGCTTGAATGCACTTGCTGAACTATCAAATAAGATTCTTAATACGGATATTAAGCCGGCAAAGCTATTCGACGAGGAGAATGTACACAGCGTGAGTGATGCGCTAGATTCTGTTTTTAAGTCCATGAATGCACCGACGACGAATAAGGCGGTAAAAGATCTATCTGGGATGAAAATGAAACCGATGGACCTTGCGAATGCTACGATGGGCGCGTTTAATGCGGGGGAATCATTATTCAACGGGCTTAAGCTTCCGGATCTCAAGGGGGCTTTCGGATTTGACGGAACAGGCGAGATTAAGAAAGTCGGTGAAGTTGGCAAGATCGGCGATACGGTCGATATCTCGAATGAGGATCTGAAAGCAATGCGTGAATTAGCTGAGATGAAGTCAATTCAAAACTTTGTCACGCTGACGCCAACAGTTCAGGTCACAGGGGATAACCACTATCACCAACAGGGCAGCGTCGAGGACATGGCGGGTATGTTAGCTGTTGCTCTTGAGACGCATATGAACTCTTCGATGGATGGGGTGATCGACGATGGCCTATAGTATTAATCTGAGTTTTAACAACAGTCAAGAGGGCTTTCAGTTCCCTGTAAATCCTGAGAGCCTCGAGATGAGCGGCGGCAGCAATGGTAAAACCTACGACATCGTAGGGGCTAATGACGGTCGTTCTGAGTCCCGAGGCGGCGAGGTTAACGTCATCAAAGGTCCGAAGCTGCGGGAGATCTCATTCAGCGGTATCTTCCCGGCTCAGTTCTATCCGTTCCTTGCAACCAACGTCTTCTATGAACCGATGTACTATATTCGAGCTATAGAAAATTGGATGGCGACTAAACGACCTGTAAGGTTCATCTATGCCGGTCATTATGAATCGGCTCTCGCTGCTCAGGGATTCATAGGGCAGGAGCTCAACATTCCTGTATCCATTGAAAAGTTTAAATGGAAGGAATCAGCAGGCGATTCGGGCGATCTCGAGTTCGACATCAGCTTCAGGGAATACAATTTTTACGCAGCTCGGAAGGTAGAGGTAAAGACGGATAAAACCGGTGCACAAGTTATTATTCCGATGTCAGCGCGTAGACCGGACGAGCGGATCAGACCGTCGACATATACGGTTCGGCAGGGTGATACACCGTCCAGAATCGCAATGATGTTTTACACGGATGGTTCAGGGCTCCCGGATAGTTCCCGGTATAAAGATATTCAAAAACTAAACGGCCTTAGCGATGCAGCAGAGGCGAAGCTTACAGTAGGCAGCGTCATAAAATTGCCGGCCTTGTGAGGTGACTTTATGCTGCAGGTACTAGTCGACAATAGAAACGGTAACGTGTGGGATCTGCCGGTGTCATCCATCAACTATAGAACCGTTAGGATTGGAAAGGCGTCGAGTGTAGATTTCACATTCCTGAGCGGCGGGATCTATGAAAACACGAATTTCCAAATTAATAACGGGGATATTGTGAGGGTTACACTGGACGACATTCCTGTGTTTTACGGTTATGTATTCAAGATTGATGGTGGTCGAGATGAGGCGGTCAGGGTTACTGCTTATGATCAGACGCGGTACCTGATGGGATCTGATACATATGTGTTCAAGAATATGACAGCGACGAACGTCTTGAAGAAGATCGCGAATGATTCGGGCCTGAAAGTTTCTAGTGAACTTGCGGATACATCATATGCGATTCCGAAGATCGTTGCTGATGGTGAGAAGCTATTCGACATCATTGTGAATACTCTCGCGGACACGACACGTTCAACGGGTAAATCATATGTTTTCTTTGACAATTTCGGCGAGCTCACGATCAAGCAAATTGAGGATCTAGCGATTGATCTGTCACTCGGCGATCAAAGTCTCGTATATGATTACTCAACATCGAGATTCATCGACTCGGATACATATAACAGGATCAAGCTTGTACAGGATATTAAGAACAAAAAAGGCAAGGTCACAGGTCGTGATGTGTATATCGCTCAGGACAGCAACAACATTGAAAAGTGGGGCCGGCTGCAGTACTATCAAAAACTCGATGATGGACTGAATAAGGCGCAGATTAATGAAGTCCTGACGACACTGTCGCAGCTAAAGAACCGCGAGACGAGAACCTTCTCTATCTCAGCTCTTGGAGATATCCGCGTGCGTGCCGGTTGTAAACTCTCGATAAACATCCAGGAAGCAGGTATCAACGAGTCCTATCTCGTCGATGAGTGCGAACAAAAATTTGAAGGCGAAGAACATACGATGTCACTAAATTTGAAGGTGTACGGATGAAAAACATCGGCTTATTAGCAAATGTCATAAAATCAGCAGGCGTCGGAGCTGTGCGAGCCGGTTCTCCGGTCGAGATCATATTCGGAGTCGTGTCAAATACAAGTCCTCTCGAGGTAACCATTGATCAGCGGTTCTCACTCGATGAGGACTTTTTAATTATTCCTGAGAATCTAACGGAGTATAAGGTCCCGTTAAACCATACGCACAGCTACAGCGGAGGGACAACAGGACCGGCATTAACTGAAGAGCTCGTAATCAGAAAGGGGCTTGAAGTTGACGACGTTGTAATCCTATTCCGGATGCAAGGCGGCAATCAATATTTAATTTTCGATAGGGTGGTGTGATGAGATGATCCCAACAGGGGGCATGACTAATGCTGCAGTGCAGCAGTCACAGCAGCCAAGTAGAACATACAGGATCGATTTAGAAAATGGTCGGATCGTTGGGACGACTGATGGACTAGAAGCAGTCAAGCAGGCTGTGTACAAGATCCTTGGTACTGAACGATTCGAATACTTGATTTATGGACCAGATTACGGCAGCGAGTATGGTTCATTAATAGGCGGGAATAGCGGGTTAATTCGTTCTGAATTAGGGCGTAGGATCACTGAGGCTCTAATGCAGGACGACCGCATCACAGATGTTCATGATATGAAAGTAATGATCACAGGGGATTCAGCTCTTGCGGAATTCACAGTCGTCTCACAATACGGAAGTTATCAAACAGAGAAAGGTGTGAGCGGAGTTGTATGAATCTCAAACATACGGCGCTATCTTACAGCGAATGCTTTTGGCTGTTCCTGACGACATCGACAAACGGCCGGGGAGTATTATCTATGATGCTCTAGCTCCTGCTGCTTTAGAGTTATCTGAAATCTATGTGAATCTCGATAGACAGCTGAAAGAAGTTTTCCCGCAAACAGCATCGGACAATAACCTAGACTTATTGACAGAGCCTTTTGGTCAGGAACGAAATCAGGCTTCGTATGCGGTCCGCAAGGCTATATTCACAGGTCAATCGGGCGCACCAATTAATGTGCCTATCGGTAGTCGCTTCTCGATCTCAGGCGTTACGTACAGAGCTATATTGAGGATTATTTCGGGGCAGTTCGAGCTAGAATGTGAGCAGCCGGGAAGTATCGGCAATCAATACTTTGGGACTATGATACCTATCGATTACGTGGATGGTTTAGTCGTGGCTACACTCGCAGACGTTCTGATCCCGGGGGCTGACAGAGAAAGCGACGACGATTATCGGACTAGATTCTTTCTCGGCGTGCGTCTGCCTGCAACGAGCGGAAACAAAGCTGATTATCGGAAATGGGCGCTTGAGGTGGACGGAGTAGGCGGGGCTCAGGTTATCCCGCTATGGAATGGGCCAGGAACGGTGAAGGTGATCATTATCGATGCTGAAAAGCTTCCTGCGAGTCCTACACTAGTTTCTATTGTGCAAGACTATATTTCGCCAGCAGATGGTACCGGTGAAGGAGTGGCGCCTGTAGGTGCCGACGTGAACGTTGTTGCTGCGACGAGTGTATCGGTGAACATCACAGGTACAATCGTGCGTGATGGATCTCGAACGATCGATCAGATCGAGGAGGATTTCGCTTCAGTCATCTCGTCATATCTCGCAAGCATTGCCTTTATAGACAATGTGAATGTGCAATATGCAAAGCTTGGCGCAATGTTGCTAGATGTGGCAGGAGTCGATGACTACACGGCGTTACAACTAAATGGGTCGACAGGTAACATTACGATCCTTAGTGGTCAGGTGGCAGTCCTCGGGACGGTGAATCTGTCATGAGTGAGTTTCAAATCAGGAGCCCTTCAGGGGCTCAAATGATTGGTGTATTGCCTGAAATGTACGCAGGCATTCACGAGGCTCGGGCACTGATGCAAAGTGAAGGTATCGAATTCGATACGGTGAAAGATTGTTCTATCGCAGTATTTGATCAAGCAAAGATTGACATTTCCACTTGGGGTTTGTCCTTATGGGAAGAAGCTCTTGGAATCAAGACGGACATATCGAAAAGCTATCCCATTCGACGAGCTGTGATCAAGTCAAAGATCCGGGGTAACGGAACAACGACGATGGCACTCCTGCAGAAGGTCGTCAGCAGCTATGAAAACGGCGTGATCGAAGTCACGGCACAACCTGCACTCTATCAAATTACGATCAGCTTCTCCGGTGCGATCGGTGCGCCTCCGAATATCGCTGATGTACAGGCAGCAGTCGAGGCGATCATCCCGGCACATCTTGCGGTAGTTTATAAATTCCGTTATCTCAGCATCACTGAGGTTGAGGCAATGACGATAGAAGAAATCGATTCAACAACACTCGTTAATTTCTCATGGGGGTGATTAGTTATGGCTAATCCAACAACACCGAATTTAAGCTTAAATAAAATAGACAGAAGCTCTCCAACCACGACATTTTTCAACACAAAAACGTGGATTGATGACAACATGGACATACTCGATGTTGAAGTACCTAAAATGGCCTCAAGTACACAAAGTGGCAGAATGTCGGCTGCAGATTATACAAAACTGCTAAGTGTCGCAGCAAGTGCTGGTACTGCTGGATCTGCAAACGATAGTGTGATTGGCACTCGTACAATTGATGATACAGTAACAGCCGCAGCAGGCGCCGACACTCCAACGAGATTGTGGTCCAAGCTTGCAAATATGATCAAAGGAATTACAGGTGAATTAAACTGGTACACGCCGCCGGTTACATCTATTAAAGCTTTAAAAACATCGATTGATAATATCTCTTTGACCTGGAATAGTATCACTGGAAAGCCAACAACCTTTCCACCTTCTGCCCATGTGCATGCCGCAACAGAAATCACGGCAACCGGCAGCACGAATGTTCAAGCAGAGATAGACAGTTTAAAGTCCTCTGTCAGTAGTGGAAAGATCGCGGTTGCTGCCGCCATTACTGGCAAAAATCAAACTGCGAGTGGAGCTGATACCTTCGCACAATTGGCAGCAAAAATCAATGCGATTAGCTCGGATGCAACTGCCTCAACAGGGAATATATTGCTGGGTAAGACAGCGTATGTAGGTTCAAAGCTTACTGGTACGATGCCAAACTATGATGGCGTATCAATTGAAGCTGGTAACATGGGTTCTGATAGCGTGGGGAATTTATGGTTAAATCCTTCCGCTAATGGTTATGTAACTGGAGCGTCAGCGATACACGCCTATGACCCCAACTTTATACCTTCTAGTATTCTTAGGGGAAGGACTGTCCTGGGT
>NZ_JBFTQB010000222.1:0-7871 GCF_056398785.1 Paenibacillus sp. 01T422
GGTCGGTGCGGCTGATTTGATGAAAAATAATCATATCGCGCAATTGGACTTCTCGTCTTTGAAAGCGGCTACTATTGTAATTGCTATGGTTCCGATTCTGATGCTGTATCCCATTATTCTGAAGCATTATACCAAAGGAGTAATGGAAGGCGGCGTAAAAGAATAGTATTCTAATATTATTTTGGGAGGCAATTCAAATGAAAAAAGCACTTTTTGCAATGGCTGCAGTCGTCCTGGTCACAACAACAGCTTGCAGTTCCGGGGGGAACAATTCAACGAACACGTCAGCACCATCAGCAACACAAAACAGCCAGGCGGTTACGACGGTTTCCATTTTAGCCAAAGATTTTGCACCAGATGATCCTAACGTTCAGAAATTGATTAAAGGCATCGAAGATGGCATGAAAGCAGAAGGTAAAAATGTAAAGCTGCAAATTACGCCAGTTCAAAGCGGAACGTATTCCGAGAAAATGGGCTTGCTTTTACAAAGTGGCAACATCCCTGATCTGATCTACTTCCAAGGTGGAGATTATCAATTCGCAACGACTCAGAAAATTTTGGAGGATTTGACGCCATATATCGATAAATCCAAATACGTTAAGGCTTCTATGAATCCTTATAACATTGAAAGAATGAAGAACTACCCTTACTTGCTATGGTTATCACCAGTTAACAGTGCTATTCCTGTCGTGCGTCAAGACTTGATGGACAAAACTACTTCTGGTAAAGCAGCTTTGGAAAACCCAACAATCGATAACTACTACACGTTCTTCAAAGAGTTGAAGGAAAAAAGCGGTGCGAAATATGCCTATACAACTGCTGGCAATCTTGATGAGTTAGACGCTATGTTCGGGCAAGCCTTCGGACTGACGACAACTTGGCTCAAGGGCGCAGACGGTAAATTCACATTCGGCAAAACAACGCAATCTGAGAAAGAAAAACTAGAATTCTACGCTAAGATGTACAAAGAGGGCTTGCTTGATCCTGAGTTCCTGACGAAGAAATGGGATACAAAGGAAAAAGCGTTCTATGACGGTCAAGCAGCTATCATGGCGGGTACGCAAGGTAAAGTAATCGACCTGTACAATTCCAAATCAACTGCACAAAATGGTGCAGGCGCGAAGATCGTACCTCTGCCGCCGGCAAAAGGTAAGGCACAAGGCTACACACCGGTTGATACAAGTAAAGAAAGCCGTGGTTTCGCGATTTCCAAAACGTCCAAAAACAAAGATATGGCCTTTGCAGTAATAGAATACATGGCTGGTCCAAAAGGTCAAATGATGGATAAGCTTGGTTTTGAAGGCTCCGAGTACCAAATCGTTGATAACAAAATCAAACTGACAGATAAGTTTGCCGCATGGTATCCGCACTTTGTCGAGTCCGTTATCAGCTTCACGCCGGACAAAGAGTTTGATCCGACTACGCCTTACTTCTCGGAACCGGCAGCGAAATCGCTCAAACTTTTCGAGAGCAATTCCACCAAAGACAATATCTTCATTTTGCCAGCTGATTTGACGGCCAAATGGGATGCAGCTACAGCTGTGTACAAAGAATTCGCGGCTGATATCGTAACGGGTAAGAAAACAGGCGCTGATTTCGATAAATTCGTTCAAGCCTGGAACGCTGCCGGCGGTAAAGATGTAACGGATTACGCGAATAAAACAATTAAGTAAATAGGGCTTTGAAGCCAATAAATGAACTGCAAAGTGTGGGGCGTAACAGCCCTGCACTCCCTGTAGAAGGGAGTAAGTCAAATGGTTACTTTTGCTGATAGAGTGARAGGCGTTGTTTTCGGCACGGCTTATGGCGATGCGATGGGCGCTGTCGTTGAGAAAATGACGTTCAATGAAATTCATGAAAAGTATGGTCGGGTTGAAACGACGATGACCAAATGGTGGAAAGCAGATTGGTCGGAAGACAAGCGACTTGGCAGGATGAGAGGTGAAGGCATCGTTACCGATGATACGCTTATGACACTTGCGCTCATGAATGTATACGGTATTGAACGTCGTCATCTGGATGCTTACGATCTGGCTAATGAGTTTGTCAAAGAGATCTCGTTCCGTCCTAAATACATTCCCGAGTTGGGGAAAGTGGCTATGGTCATGGACCGCTTGTTTTATCCAGAGAAGCATATCTTCAACCGTCATGTGCTTGCCAATTGCGAGCCCCGTGAAGGTGGTTATGGCAATATGGTTAACTGTGGTGCAGCCATGTATATCTCGCCTATCGGCATTGTGAATGCCTGTAATCCGAAGGCCGCGTACGATGAAGCGATTCTTTTTGCATCCGGTCATCAAATCAGTTACGGCTTGGAAGCGGCGGGCGTTTTGGCTGCATGTGTTGCCAAAGCATTCGAACCCGGTGTGACGGTAGAAGACATCATTCAAACAGCTTTAACCTATGCAAAAGATGGCACGAAGCAGGCGATTCAAGACCTATGTGACACAGCGCGATCCCTAAAACCCATCAAAAATAACCGGGCTGAAGTCGTAGGGCAGCTGCACGCTGTAATGGGCAAATATTCGCCAATGGGCGATGATGTCAATCGAAGCATTCATAAAGTAGGCATTCCTTCTAACCACTACACCCCAAGTCGATTGTTATCGATTGAGGAACTTCCTTTAGCATTAGCTTACATTATTTTGCATGACGGGGATTTATTGGAGGTTGTTAAAGACGGGGTGAGCTCGGGACGCGACACGGATTCGATTGGTGTTATGGCTGGTGCGATCCTTGGAGCTATGCATGGTGTTGCGGCTATTCCGCAAGCTGAAATTGCTATTATTGAACAGATTAATAAGCAAGAAATTGAGAAGCATTGTAATGAATTTATTGAAGCAGCCTCATTTATTATTGAGCAAGACATTGAACTCAGCAACCGCAGACAACAACAGATTCGTTCTATTATTTAAAAGGTGGTGTAATCGTTGATTCCTTCTAATTATTTGGAAAAAATTTATTCTGGTTACTTAGGTATGAACATTGGCATAAGACTAGGCGCTCCGGTAGAACCGACGATTTGGACTTATGAAAGAATACAAAGCACATATGGCGACATTACTGATTATGTCAAAGAATTTAAAAACTTCGCGGCTGACGACGATGCGAACGGTCCATTCTACTTCTTGCGCGCATTGTATGACGATGCTAAGGATCGCGATATTACGCCTAACGATGTAGCTCGCGCTTGGTTGAACTATGCTCGTGAGGGAGTCGGGATGTTCTGGTGGGGCGGTTATGGCGTAAGTACGGAGCATACAGCCTACATCAATTTGAAAAAAGGCATTGAAGCTCCACAATCCGGATCAACCCAGCAAAATGGACTTATTATCGCCGAACAAATTGGCGGTCAAATTTTCATCGATACATGGGGTCTTGTTAATCCATGCAATCCCCAAAAAGCAGCTGACTTCGGTGAAGCGGCAGCTCGCGTTTCTCATGATGGAGAAGGCGTGCTAGGCGCAAGATTCTTCTGTGCAGCTATTTCCAAAGCATTCGAAACTAGCGATATCAATGAGATTATTGAAGCTGGTTTGGCTCAAATTCCAGCTGACTCGATCTATGCTAAAGTAGCTAGAGCAGTGCTTGCGTTCCACACACAGCATCCGAATGATTTCAGAGCATGTCGAGACATGCTTGAAAGAGACTGGGGCTACGACAAATATAGAGGCGTATGCCATATCATTCCTAATGCAGGCGTTTGCGTGCTGTCCATGATTTACGGCCAAGGCGATTTCAACAAAACGGTTGAAATTGCAACGATGTGCGGTTGGGACACGGATTGCAATGCTGGTAACGTCGGTACTGTTCTGGGTGTAGCTTGTGGTTTGGAAGGTATTGCAGATAAGTATCGCAAGCCGATCAACGATTCCATCGTAATGTCAGGGATTTCGGGCTTTATGAATATTCTCGATATCCCAACCTACGCGAAGGAATTGGCGATTCTAGGACATCGCCTGGCGAATGTTCCTTGCCCTGAAGGTCTTGTCCAGAGCTTCACGGAGCACGATATTTATTTCGATTTCGAACTGTCGGGTTCCACACATAACATCCGTATCTCGGATCCATTTTTCTGTCAGGCGAAGCACTCGACTGAGAAATCCTTCAAAGGAACAGGTTCTCTAGAAGTTGTGTTTGACCGCATGGTTCGTGGGGAAAAATCAAAAGTATTCTACAAGCCATTTTATACACGCGATGATTTCAGTGACGAAAGATACTCACCAACATTTGCGCCTAAAGCATCCTCTGGGCAAAAAGTATCCATGCAGATTTTCTTGGATCAGTGGGGCGGCAATGAAACGATGGGCGTCGCACCTTATGTGCGCTTGTCTAATAGCAAAAAAGAGCTTGTACAAGGTTATGTGAAGCTCGTTGATCAAGATTGGGTTCATGTTGAATTTGTCATCCCGGATTCCGAAGGCGAGCTGATTGATGAAGTCGGTATCGTGTTAGAGGCTTATTCGACTCGTAAGCCGAAAAGTTTGGGACGCATTTTCATCGATGAATTCCGGATCTATGGCAACGCAGATTACACCATTGACTTCAACAAACAGTCGAGCGATTTTGGCTGCATTACGCCATTCGCGCATAACAACGGGGCTTGGAGCTTAGAGGATGGCGCGATGTATCTCATGACGGCGGATCCAAGCGAAGCTTATACTGGCAACTATTTTGCCAAAGATTATTCCGTATCTGTCCAGCTCAACCCACAAAGCGGACATTCACACTTAGTAGCTGTTCGTGCGCAAGGCGCAATGAGAGGTTATCATGTAGGATTTGATGGAGCTAATCAAGTGTCTTTGTATATCAATAACTTCGGGTTTACGAAGTTGGCGGGTGCCGAGTTCCAGTGGCAGTTAGGCAAAGATTATGATTTTAAAGTGACGGTGTTGGGTAATACCCTAACATTTGCCATTGACGGGCAAGAAGTTTTGAAGCACACTGACGATACGTTCGACTACGGTATGTTTGGCGTAAGCACAAGAACCGCAGCTAGAACTTATTTTAGACATATGAGATTTACGGAAATTTGAATTTGTGGGTGGATCGGGGAACGTTATGAAAATAGTCGTAATTGGCAGTGCAAATATGGATATGGTCATGCAGACTAGCCGTATTCCAGAAATGGGCGAAACAATGCGGGGCGATGGATTCATGCTATCCGCCGGAGGCAAAGGGGCCAATCAGGCAGTTGCTTGCGCAAAAATGGGCGCTGATACCTGGTTTATGGCGAAAGTTGGCGATGATATTTTTGGGCAATCGTTGATCGGCAGCCTCAAAGGGTTCGGTGTGAAAACCGATTATGTAGGAATTGAACCTGAAGTTACAACAGGTGTAGCTGCGATTACGGTTTGCGATGGGAATAATGCGATCATTCTTGACGGCGGCGCCAATAACCTGGTTAAACCTGACTTTATTGAAAGCTACAAAGAGCAAGTACTCTCGGCTTCAGCTATTATGCTGCAGCTGGAAATTCCGGTGGAAACCGTCTATGCAGCCATTCAAATAGCGAAAGGCAAGGTGCCGATTTTCTTGAATCCGGCGCCTGCCATTCCATTAGATGACGAGATTTTGAATGGGGTGGATTATTTCACACCGAATGAAATCGAGTGCCGGTTGTACACGAATGTGGAGGTCAAAACCACGGAAGATGCCTTCGCGGCTCTGGATATTTTACGCGGCAAAGGTATTCGCTTCCCGTTAATTACACTTGGGGAAAAGGGCATTGTGTACTATAACGGAACCGAAAATGTGTACATGGAAGGCCGTAAAGTGAAAGCCGTAGATACAACGGCTGCTGGAGACACTTTCTCTGGGACGCTGGCAGCTATGATTACTTCAGGTAAATCCCTCGATGAAGCAGTGAACATCGCGCAGCAGRCGTCTTCGATTTCGGTTACGCGGAGGGGCGCACAGCATTCGATTCCGTATTTATCTGAGCTTGCGGGTCTATGATGAGCAAAGAGGAGATCCGTTTTCATGAGTTGTTGAAAACTGCAGAGCACTTAGGTGAACACCGTATTCGTACGGTGGAGCGGAGGTCAGATCAATACGGCGACTATGCCGCTATGTATTTGGAGACCGAGCTCATCCCGGGACAATGGGTGAAAACGTATTTCTGGATAGGCGTTCCTTATGGGGAAACGCCTTTTCCTGCTATGCTGCACATCCATGGGGGAGGTTCGCAGACGGTTAATTTGGAGCATGTCCGGCATTGGACGAGCAAAGGGTATGTCGCGCTTAGTTACGATTGGAAAGAAGAACTTTCCGGGCAGGAGCATTACTCCGACTTGGCGGATATGCCGACGAAAGACATGGAAGAAGAGTTTGACCCGCTGCAATCGGTCATGTTCACGCGACTCATTCATGCGAAGAAAATGATAACGTGGTTGGCTCTGCTGCCGGAGGTGGATGAGGGCCGGATGGGTGCTTTCGGGATTTCCCGAGGAGGCACGGTAACGAGACTGCTTAACGCCTGGGATAGCCGTTTGCAGGCGGCGGCTCCTATTTACGGCTGTGGCAAGCATATGTCCCCAGGACGGTTGAACCGCAACGTTCGAAGGCCGCATACGTTGGATGACACCTATGAATGGGAGCAGCTGCTTAGCGGTTTAAAACTAGCCGAGCGGCAGCAGTCTCCAATGCTGATCATGTCGGCGACGAATGATTATTGGGGCTGGATGGACGCGATCTGTGAAGGAGCAGCACACCTTCCGAAGGAGAAGCGCGGGTTATTTTTCGCGGCGAATCAAAACCATCATCTGGATGGCTGGGCAGGGGATACGCTGGACTGTTGGATGGATGCCCTTGTCAAGGGAGATGGGCATTGGCCGCAAGCCCCGGCTGCATCCGTTTCTGTAAGCGAGGGAGCATTGCAGGTGACCGCTGAGTTTGCCTCTGGGGGGTTGTCCTCGCTTCCGCAAAAGCTTCGCTTTTGCTGGTCTTGGTATGACTGGAGCGAAGTACTTCCGCCGGGGAGATACTGGCACGTGAAGGAACTCGACTGTTCAGAGGACAGCGACTTCAGTGTGGATATACCGGTTATTGATCCTGCAATAAGCGGTTTCGTCTATGTGGATGCCATCTATGCAGATGGCGTAAAATCGAGCAGCTTTCCTCTACGATTCTCTCCCATCTATCTGGGAGCAGTTGCATCTGGGATGCCTTTAACGCTGGAGTTGGCTGATTTCACTCGCGGGCTGGATGGATGGCATTGTCCGGAACAGCAGACGGAGCCATTTGATCCTGACTTCCGCTACGTGTTTGTGGATGACCCGGAGGGCGAGAAGGCGCTTGCCTTGGACGAACCGGGCATGAAGTTTGCCCTGGTTACGCATAAGCCGGTCGATCCGATGATGCAAGTGGATAAAGACCATTTGCAGCTGCAGCTTAGGCTGTTCACGGACGTTCCAGGCGTCTGGGAGATAACGGTTTTCTACCGGCCGGATCAAGCTGGCCAGATCGTATGGGTGAGCGAGGTAGAGGGAGTGCTTGGCTGGACGGACGTGCGACTAGCAAGGCAGTCGTTTGGCCGTGCAGACGGCAAGGCGCTCTCATCTTGGGAGAAAATGCACAAGATAAGCGTGTGCTTTCTTCCTGCGCAGGGGGAATCCAGCAGCGGCGGTAGGCCGGCTCTAGGTTCGGTTCGTTTTGTTTAAGCTGGCGGTTCTACCGTTGTTTCATGCGCTGCCTGAGTGCAGCGCAGAATAACGGTAGTTTTCGCATCTACTTCAGCTGAGGTAGCGTGGATGGAAGCYCCGTTAGAGCSGGAAAAGAAYAGCCCTTTGGAGCCGGGGCTGGGCGGAGAGATCACATGTGATTAACGCCGATTACTGCCGCTATTTTAGGAAAATAATGCATTTTTATCC
>NZ_JBFTQB010000223.1:0-7783 GCF_056398785.1 Paenibacillus sp. 01T422
CGCCAAAACCGTCATAATGACCAAATTTCTCCTGCCAGATTGGCAGGCTCGGAATGTCCATAAACAGAATAATACGCAAACCGCCGATCGTGAGCGCCTCTAATACATCCGTAGAACCTGTGAAGTCATCGCCGTAATAGCAGATTCGCATGGCGGTATCCTCTCCCTTCCCACTCAATTGAAGTTAGCTCTAGCCAAATGCTGCTAAAGCCTGCTTCAATTCAGGATGTTTGTCGGCATGCAGATCCAAAGGAATCCCCGCCAAAGCTGCATCCCACCCTTGCACAAGACTACGAAATCCTGCCCCGGGTCCCTCCGGATGCCCATGGATACCGCCTCCTGCGATATTCATCAGATCGACAGTTCGCAGCGTACGGTACGTTTCAGGTGCTGCCCCCGCCCATTGTTTCGATGACAACACARGAAGCACCGYGTCAGATTGATCAAATATTGGCGTCATGCATGCACGCACGCTATCTACGACGGAAGCATTGTCTTCATAGAACTTGTTGTTGAGACCGTTAACATGCAGATGATCCACACCGGCTAGACGGCACAATTTCTGATAGGCAGCAAATGACATGCCTAGATACGGGTATCGTGACAGCATACCCCATTGGTTCCGGTGTCCGTGTATACATACGGGGGCATGCTTCCTCAAGTGCGCAAGGCCAGCAAATCCGATGCTATTCATGCTGACCATAACGCAGTTGCCTCCGGCTTTTACGATAGTATCGAGATGACGCATCATCGGATCTATATCATCGGTAATGTTAAAGGCGTACATCGTCTTTTTACCAGTTCGATCCGCTGCTCGCTCGATTTCTTCCATGACTACCTTTATGCGCTCAGCAATTGGGGCGTACGGCGGGTTACCATGCACCTCGTCGTCCTTTATAAAATCAATCCCGGACAAAGCCAGCTCACGTACAATCAACCGCAACTGTTCTGACGTCAATCCGATGTTTGGCTTAATGATCGTTCCGATGATCGGCCGTCCATGCACACCAGTCAGCTCCCGTGTACCAGAGATACCGAACTGCGGGCCTTCGTACCGCTCTTGAAACTGCAAAGGCAAATCCAGATCAAGCAGCCGAAGTCCCGACAGCTCTTCCAGTTCATACAGATTTCCTGCAACTGTCGCAAGTAAATTCGGAATCGAAGGTCCAATATTGGCATATGGGAATGCAATCTTGACGATACCACGGCGGAAGGTGCCTTTGCTATCCGAAGGCACCTTAGCCCCCGGTAGCGAAGGAAATGGCGAGCTTTCCAACTCATGAATGGACACAATCTGCGCGCGATGTTTTTGCTTCAAGCTATCGGTTTCATTCGGCAGTGGCAGGAACGTTCCCGTCGATTGTTCACTGACGATAATTTCACAAGCCTTCTCCAGTGAAAATGCGGTTTCGAGCCAATAGGTTGCAAGGACTTGGTCGTTCTTCAACATGGATATTTCCCCTGTCTTTCCAATTCGGCACGTACAGCCATGATACCTAGACGTGGGCTAGCATACACAGGCAGTCCGGTTTCCTGACTTAACGCTTTTTCCATCCTTGCCATAGATCCCTGAGCCAGCACAAGTACATCCGCCTTATTTGCTACTGATTTGGCCGCTTCATAAATCAAACGATCATGTTCCTCGGGCTGGCCAGAAACTAATGCTTGATAAGCCCCTACAGCCAGAGCGTCTACGACACTGACTTTCCGACTTTGCCGTTCAGCCTCTCTTTGCAGCAACTGCCTAGTCGGTTCAAGTGTAGTAGGCAGTGTAGCCAGCACGCCGATTTGATTAAAATTTTTGGTGACCTGACGTGCCATATCATCGTCGATTTTAACAATAGGAATATTGAACAATGAGCGTACACGATCCGCTGCTTCACCTACCGACGAGCACGTATTGAGGATGAGATCAGCGCCGATGTCTTCGGCATGCCGATAATACTGAACCAGGCGGCGTACTACCGCCGTAGTCACTCCACCTGCCTGAATCACATCCGCAATCAAACTATCATCGATAATGTTGACAAGGCGGCAGCCCGGTAATTCCTCCCGAAACAGCGGCCCGATACGCTCCGATAGCCCTTGACCCGTGTAAACAGCAACAACTGTAGCCATGCCTTCTCCCCCTTTAGCTAGCTGTGTTATTCATAAGCTTAATGGCGGTGCCTAATCTACCTTCTTGCGCGAGCCAATTGTCTGCATCAGGAATGTCGAAATAACGGAGCATGCCTGGCAATATGAAACTCAAAGAATCATTCTCATCATAAAATGGTTCTTTAATCCACTCAGCGAGACTGCTCATTCGGTCATTCAGACATACGCGTTGGACGCGTGAATCAAGCAGCGCAGCTAACTCAGCGTATATCGCATATTTCCCACTGCCGTAAAGCTCAATATCATCCGAATCGATATTTTTCATCGTCCCTGCTAATTCGATWGCCCTCAAAACGTCGTATGTTCGTACCGCTGCCATACTATCACCGAGCCACATTAACTCATCTGTGTAGCGATCCATCATACCGAAGCGTTTGTAGGGTCTCTCCTCGGGCGAGTTCACGTGCGGCAATAACGATCCGATGCCCACTGGATTCAATACCATGGCAATACGGCCGGAAGCACAGGTTTCTTCGATCCATTTGGCATGTGCATTCAGTTGTTTGGTCCCGCCGTCCCACACAGCAATGGTAACTGGCAGCTTGCGGCCCGCCGATTCAGCTGGGAAAAATTGCAACGCGTTGTTCAAGAGACCTCGTTGGCTCCACCATACTGTTCTGAGCGCCCATAGATTCTCCACCTCACCGCCTCCGGAAAGACGCGGGTTCAGATCGCATGGCTTGCGATTGAAGTTCACGGCATTTCGCAGCCACTTCAATGCCTGCTTTTTCCGCAGATCCTCCGGCAACTCATAACGCGCTTTCTCCAACTGGTTCAGGCGCTCGATTGTTTCAGCGTGTGTGTTGCGGGCGTCCAGACATTCACCGATTACTTGCCCGCTCTGCGTGCATCGCAGCTGATCCGCTGGCAGCAACTGAACCGCTTCATCCTGCGGGGTAACCTTACACCCTAGCAGTTGTTCCGAGAAGAACTCAGCTGCCGCACGGGCTAATGGGATAGAAAAGCGGTGAGCATTTTCATCCTCATAAATATCCAATTGCGCCCCTTTCTCATACATTTCCCAAAATCTTCGATTGACCGCTACGGTGTGACGTGGCCCCTCAATCGGTACGGAATCGTACGTTGTAGCGAGTACACGCACAGGTCGAGGCGCCATTGCAAGCACAATATCCTCGTGATCAAATCCTAGCGCAGAGAAGCCTGGCCATTTCTGCTCAGCGTCTTGCGCTTTACCCGTAAGGAGAAAATACGGCCGGTTCATGATGAATCCGCCTGGTGCTGCGGCAGCGATGCGCTCGTCAGCCATCATGAGCAGCGATGTTTGCGTGCCGCCGCCAGAATGACCCGTAACACCGATCCTTTGTGAATCAACTTCTTTTCTCGTGCACAAATAGTCAATAGCCCGCATGGCATCGTGAAGCATATAGCGCGCCAAGCTGTCGCCAATCGGCAAACATTGCCGGCCTACATTTTCATGCTCGGTCACACTCGTCATCGGCGCCTGCCCAGTTGCAGGATCATAGAAGCCGAACCGTTCGCCTTGACCTACCGGATCAAGCGACAAGACGATTAGACCGGCATGAACCAAGTAGTGACAGACCGTCTGGTACTCGTCACAATGTTTCGCCTGCTCACGATGTCCGCACAGCACAAGCACAGCGCCACGTGGCTCGGTTATTCCATCAGGTAGATATAAATTTGCTGTAGCATAAACGAGCGGTCTGCTTTCAAAAATTACTTTCTCTACATAAAAGCCATTACCGGAGACCCTACCTGTTACTTGGGGGTTCAAAGGCGTGTCCGAAGCAGGCAAACCACCTACACAAGTAATGATACCTTCTCGGATCTCTTTCTGGCGCTGAATAAGATCGCCTTTATTTTCAATGGATCCACGCGCAAGCTCACCTCTCTCTGCTGCGCGCATGGCGGATTCATAAATCCATCTAGGCAGCTGGCTTTTCACATCAAAATGGGCGATTTGAACATTTTCAAACTTCTYAAACACGATGAGAACCTCCTCCTCTTGACACTTCTGCCAGTTCTGACTCAACCAACAAATCGGATAAACGTATAGGTTGATTGGCAGCAGCCGATTTCCAAACGGCTTCCCCCGTAAGCACCGCAAATGCACCCGCTTCAGCACCCGCCATGATGTCATAAGAGCGCTGCGGATCAGGTCCCAGGAACAAGTCTTCCAAAATGAGCGGATCCCCTCCGCCATGACCGCCGGCTTTGGGCACAACCTGTATCGTTTCTTTGCCTCCGAATAGCGGGAAGTAATCGATCGTTTGCTCAGGCACATGGAAAGCAGCGCGCCCAGACATAATTTCCTTCGTTTCAATCCTTCCTTTTGTTCCATTGATCGCTAACCGATATCCCTCGTATGGCACCGAGAAATTGACGGAATAGCTTAGCATAGCGCCTTTATCATACTTAACTACAGCTGCATACGTATCCTCAATATCAATTTCACTATCGAAAATGCACCCGTCAGGACGGTATCCTGTAAAATTGTCAGGCTTGATGTCTACCGCATTCACATGGTCGTCTGGCGGTACAATCTCTTTGCTCCGTGATGACCATCGCATGAAGTACGCACAAGAGGGCTTGACTCGGCACGTGCCGCAGTGTCTGCCGTCTTCCTTCACGGGATTCAACTCCCCGTCTGGACCAAAATAGTGCAGCGCTCCATATGCGAACGCTTCCAATGGTTTCTGGTCGATCCACCAGTTCACAAGATCGAAATGGTGTGTGCTTTTGTGCACCGACAACCCACCGGAGTTGCTGCGTTTGCGATTCCATCTTTTAAAATAGCTTGCACCGTGATACGTATCAATGTACCAATTCAAATCAACCGAAGTTACCCGGCCGACTCTGCCTTCCAGAATCAGTTCCTTAATTCTTGTATGAATCGGAGAATACCGATAGTTAAAAGTGACGTGGAGTTTCCCCCTGCTGTTGCTCTGAGCATCCAATACCCGCTTGCAATCGCCACCAGTCGTCACCATCGGTTTCTCCGAAATCACATCAAGATGGTGCTGCAAGCCCCCAACTATATAATCGACATGGGTGTAATCCACGCCTGCGACGATCACAGCATCTGGTTTCGTTTCCTGAATCATCTGCTCAAACTGAGCCGGAGCATATACGGGAGTCCCTGCCAGCGCCGGAAATTTCCTAAAGCAATTGGCAAAGCGGCTTGAGTCCGCATCCAACAAACCAACAATTTCACAATGCTGATGAAAAGTCTCCAGCATAGGACGAATAAACATACCGTTAGCCCTTGTGCTCACGCCGCAAATCACGTATTTTTTCTTCGCCATGATGTTATCCCTCCTTGCTTCTACTGTTAAGTATACAAAGTTGCGAATGGCAAACCATTAGTGAAAACGACTGTCATTATAGGTCAATCCTGTCTGGGCGTGGCTGGACGTAGAAATACCCTGCCGAGTAGCTCGTAGCCCGGCAGGGTATTTCTAGTTAGCTGTCTAATTACCTAGGATAACTGTAAACTT
This sequence comes from Paenibacillus sp. 01T422, assembly GCF_056398785.1. Taxonomy (NCBI): domain Bacteria; kingdom Bacillati; phylum Bacillota; class Bacilli; order Caryophanales; family Paenibacillaceae; genus Paenibacillus; species Paenibacillus sp. 01T422. The sequence continues at coordinate 5,634 of NZ_JBFTQB010000223.1, forward strand.
AAGAATCTGCGTTCCGCCAACAAGGTAAATATTGAATTGTTGAATGTTGTTCGTCTTAGGATCGCTGCTATTTGGATTGCGGGTATAAGATAATGTGAAATTGGGATTAACAGAGACCGAATCTTGTTTGGCAGGATCGAGCTCTTTATAAATAATATCACCGATAAACGATTGCAAGCCGATAAAATCATTCGCCGGACCAATTTGATCTTGATTCGTAACGGCGTTAGCACACGTAGTTGCTTTATTGTCTTTGTCTTTACACACATTAGTGAATGTACCGTAATTTGTAGCGGCCTGCAATTGATTCATTAATTGCGTATCCCACAGATAGAGGCCGTTTAATTGCAGTTTTGCACCATCACTTATCGTTTTGGGATTACCTCCCGATATTTTGATGGCTGTTGGGGCCATAGAATCGATACCAGATCCAAGGCTTTGTGTGAGTGACTTAACTCCAGTCGGAGTATCAAAAAAGACCGTAAGATTGAATTTTCCGCTGTCGAGACCAATAATTTTCCCGTTGTTATAAGCCATAGCCTTCGGATTGTCGGAAGTAACCGCTCTGACTTTAACGGAAAGACCTGTATCCAAACCAGCAGAATCTTTGGTTAAAATGGTGACACCTCTGGCAAGCGACGAATAGTTACTGAACAAGTAGGTCGCATTCGTAACACTGTTGACTTTTGCCGCATCATACAATATTCTTCCGACTGCTAACAGCTCGCTGCTTGACCCTAAGTCTAAGGAGTAGGTCAGATTCGGATTAGTAATATCATCGACATCCACAATGATCGAATCGGTGCTGAGCCTTTCTTGAATCTGCCCGCTTCCATCCAAATGAACTAAAGTAGCGGTTAATTTGTAGCTGCCCTTTTTGCCTGGATAAGTTTTGAAGGTGATGGATACGCCGTCACCGGTTTTGTCTTTGACAATATCCGTAATCTCCCTCAGTACAACAGGAGTAGCATCATTGAGTGTCACCGCTCCTGTAGTATAGACGGCCCCCGTTACTCCGCTGAGCTTTTCAAGCTTCATCTCAACCTTGTAATCACTACGCTTCGTCGCGAACACCTGGTCGAACTGATCATAGATTTTGAATACACCGCTCGTTTTCGCTTGTGAGAGGGTATTGATCAACAAAATCGTTTTTCCCGAGTTTCCATCATCCAATTTAATCGAATTGGGCTTACGAGCCTGTTCGATCATGATAGGGAGGCTAAACGTTTGATCGAGTCCGTTTACTCGAACATRGATAGTAGCTGGTCCTGCGGACGTCACCTCTTTGACGTGAATAGTGCCATTAAGGTCTATAGCTACGTTGCGCGTAATATTGGTTATCGGGTCAGTACGCGTAGCCGGTTTAGCTTCCAGTACAAGGCCGCCTGTAGCATATACGGAAATTTTCCCAGACGTTTCTAGCGCAGCTATTTCTGTTGAAGTTAACTCCTGATTGGACGAATCGATGACTTTCAAGCTTATCGCTTTATCTATATCGCCTTCCGTCAATGGCGTGATTACGGGTCCGATCACGACGGAGTAAGCTGTTTTCGGTGCAGCCACATTCAATTTTTGTGACACCTGTTCGCCGTTAAACATCAAATTGAGAGTCACTTCTTTATTGCTGTCCAAATCTGAATAAACGACCAATTGCAGTTCTGGATAACCGTCGTTGTCATAATCAACGAAATCATTGGGGTCATCTAATTTGAAAACGTTGCCAATAGTTCCGGTAAAGGATTTGAATAATCCCATACTCAAAACTTTAGGATCTACAATTCGATTGCCGTACTGGTCATAAGCCTTAAAGGTGAGGTACGCTTTTCCTCCGGCTTGAAACACCAGTTGACCAACAGGGAGCTTCAGATTGTTTTTCGGATCGCCTAAGTCGACTTTCTTCACTTGCGGCATATCGCCAATCGTGAATGTTTTGTTGACATTTAAATAGCCGCTTTTTTCAAGTACGTTAACAGTAATTGTATTGTCTGGCCGTAAATCGCTTACATCCAAGATCATAGCGTTACTTTCAGCCAAAATAGTTACCTGAACTTGTTTCGGTGCGCTTACATAAACGCTCACATTGCTTGCCGATAACTTCATTGGCTCGCCATATTGATTAAGTGCCTTATACGTTATAAGCGCCTTAGACC
>NZ_JBFTQB010000224.1:0-7776 GCF_056398785.1 Paenibacillus sp. 01T422
GACATCTACCGACAACGGTGTCATTAAAGGTAAAGAGGATTTAGCTCAAAAAGTGGTGGCAACCAAAAACGGATCGACTGCGTTTAACTATGCAGGTGAAATTCAGGGAGCTAAAATACGGAGCTATTCCAATGTCGCCGATGTTTACAACGAATTAAAAAACAATACGGTGGATGCTGCCATTTTCGATGAGCGTAACGCCCATGATTTTCTGCAAGACAAAGCACAAGGACAAGTGAAAATGGTTGGAGAAACGTTCAACAAAGAGAGATACGCCGTCGTTGGGAAGAAACGCAATAAATATATCGGTAAAGTGAACAAAGGGATCGAATCCGTCAGCAAAGACGGAACTTACGAATCGATGTATATGAAGTGGTTTGGCACGAAGCCAGATAAAATGCCGGATAAGATAAAAAAAGATATGGAATACGAAATGCAGCACGAAACAGTGAATGGTCGCTAATTGGCGGCCTTTATTGTTTTATCGTCGATGAGATGAAAGTTTATCTCGCAAACGAGAACGAATGATTATTTGTTCAATTACCACCAATTTCTACAGTTATAAATGTCGCATGGAGAGGATTTGGCGGAATAACAGGAGTTTCTCCATGTAAATCAGCCGCTGCTTCTCCTTTTATGAAAAAGCGATGGAAATAGCCATACTATCTCCATCTAATCCCAACTAATAAACTGAATTGGGCAAATTAGCAGTATTATTTCCAGCTATAATTAATTCAGCGGATCAGTGAGCTGTCACGTAGGTACTAGACAGGCAAAAACTATCGCCTGCATCTCAAAGCAGGTCACACAAAGTGCTAGCGATTTGAACGCTGGCGCTTTCATCATGCTGGAATAATAATACAATTGGATGAAAATACTAAAAATTAGACGAGCATTAAGAGGTAAAAACACTTTCAAAGGTGTCGACGACAAGGGAGGATTGGAGTGGAAACGATGACTTGGGAAGGCGTGAGATGAAATTTAATGAAATCGTTTTCACAAATTCAGATGGCCACTCATCCTCCCAATGAGATGGAATGGCAAGAGACTTGGACACAAAAAGTTTACAAGTTGGTAACATGCACGTTAACCTAGAGAGGTATAATTTCACCGAGCATCCCCGTCCTTGATGTAAGAACTAATCGAAGGCTAATGCGGGTGTCCATGGCGTAATGAATGCGGAGGGCGGATGGAGAAGACCAAAATATTACTAATTGAGGATGAGGCAGCGATTGCCGATCTTCTGGAATATGGTTTGCAAAAGGAAGGGTACAGCATCCAAAAGGCATCCACAAGTGCTGAAGGCTTGCGACGGCTAGCGTCGTTTCAGCCAGACTTATTATTGCTGGACTGGATGCTGCCGGACGGGAACGGTCTGGATATTTGCAAAAAAGTTACTGCCTTATATAACATCCCGATTGTCATGCTGACAGCTAAATCGGACATTACAGATAAAATTCTTGGTTTGGAATTTGGAGCCGATGATTATATAACCAAGCCTTTTGATCTTCGCGAAGTAGTCGCGAGAATAAGAACGATATTGCGGAGGTTTGCACAAGCAAATCGGACCACAAGCGAACCAGAAGAAGCCATTATCCAAATAAGGGAAATTACTATTTTTACAAGTGAACGTTTGGTTCGTAGAAACAATGAACTTATTGATTTGACTCCCAAAGAATATGATCTTCTGATGACGCTATATCAATCCAAGGGTAAAATCTTCACCAGGACAGAGCTGCTCGATCAGGTATGGGGCTACGATTTCGCAGGGGATACAAGAACCGTGGATACTCACATTCAACGTTTACGCAAAAAACTGTCACTAGGTGACCTAATTACTACTGTGTTTAGTATCGGTTACAAATTTGAGAAGCAAGTGGACGTGTAACATGCTGCACACCATAAGAGGAAAGCTGCTCATCGGATTTTTTCTCATTTTTCTTATCTTCTTTTTGATTCTAAACCAGATGGTGGCAAGAAATATCGAATCCGGTAACCAAAAGATGATGACCGATTCGTTAATTGGTCTGAAAAACAACAGCAATGCCTACGTGCGGCAGTCGTTCATGATCCATCATTTTGCCAATGATGAACTGTATTTCGGACAAATTGCCGAGGAGATGGCGAAAGATCTACAGCACGACATGTCCACTAGTATCGCCATGTATTCCGTTGCTGGGGATAAGCTGTACGCGACAGACCCTGCTTTATTTGCAGATGATGAAGATGATTTGAGACAAGCCTTGTTAGGCAAGACCGCCTATCGGATCACGTATGAGAATGGCACCGCCTCGGTTCTGTTCGCATTCCCTGTCATCGTTGATGGGACGAAGGTAGGGATTATTCGGTTTGCCAAAGATTTCACTTTGCTGTATGAACAGAGTACACAAATTAGGCGAACAATCTTCGTGACTGCCATGGCTGTTTTTGCAGCAGCTTTTCTGTTCACGTATTTGTTATCCCGGCACATTACTGTGCCTTTAGTGAAATTGTCCATTGCCTCCACGGAAGTCATGAAGGGTAAATTGGACACTCGACTTACGTTTAGGCGTAAGGACGAGATCGGCAAACTAGCTGCCAATTTCAATAACATGATTGAACGCATCCAGGATCAAATCGTCACCATTGAGCAAGATCGGGATCAATTAGAAGAGTTGAACCAAGCGCGCAAGCGATTTTATGATAATGTGACCCATGAGTTAAAAACGCCACTTACGACAATTATGGGGTATGCCACGATTATTCGTGAGAACGGCATTCAAGATCAAGTGATGTTTGACAAGGGGATGACTCATATTGTTGAAGAGAGCAAAAGGTTGCACGATATGGTCTTGAAGCTGCTCGAACAGTCGAAGGAATCCCATGTGGCAGATCGAATTTCCGTTGTGGACGTGGGTTATCTTCTAAGGGATGTCAGTGAAACAATGACGATTAAGGCGAGACGGTATAAGAAATCGATTCGGTGCCATGCGGAAGAAGGTTTATTCGTAAATGGACAAGCGGATAAGCTCAGGCAGCTGTTCATTAACCTCCTAGATAATGCCATTAAATATGGCTATGCCCATACCGAGATTGAGGCGAAAGCGGAGCTTGCATCCGATGTTGTGCGTTTGATGTTCACAAATAAAGGCCCCACGATTAGTCCGGAGCATCTCAGCCGGATCTTTGAGCCGTTCTATCGCGTGGATTCTACAAAGCATGAGAGCGACAGTGCGGGTCTAGGACTTAGTATTAGCAAAGGTATTGTGGATGAGCATCAAGGGAGCATCCACATTACAAGCCATTCGGAGCAAACATTTGTTTATATTGACGTGCCATACAAAAGATTGGATGGTGATCGAGAATGAACAAACGCCCGCTTGTCGTGATTGCGATTTTCTTTCTTGTTACCATTTTATTGGCTGGCTGCTCGATCAAGTCACGGTCGGAAACGATTATCATCCCAGATACAGGGGAAGCCTCGACAGTCAAAGGTGAGCACGGGGCGTATGATGTAAAGACCATCTATAAGTTACTTGGCAAATCCAGTGAACAAGGCATACCGTTAGGTTGGATCGATACAACCTCGCTTCTTAACTTCTTTGACGAAATTGACAAACCACCAAGTCTGGAACGTGTTGATGCTCCTTACGAAGAGCATCTGAAATTGCTCAACATCGAAGCCAAATCTTCTTTCATGGCTTACACGCCTGATGGGCAATCGATTGTTTATGTCAAAGAAGCGAATGGGTCATACGGATTAAACCTTCTAACTTTGAAGGATCAGAAAGATTCGGTTATCGCTCCAATTGTAATTGAACAGATTCGATCGTTAAGATTTGGATGGTCCAACAACGGCCGTTACCTCGTTTATATCGCTAAGAAGCTAGAGAAGGAAGAGGCTTTAATCGGCGTTTATGATCTAACAGAGCATAGTTTGAAAAGTTATTCATTTGCAGGATGGAATCAAGCGGATATCATCGGTTCCATTCAGCTAGCTGACGATGCCCAAAGTGTAGCAATCGTGCGCGCAAGAGGGAAACAAACTTATGTGGAAATCGACACATGGAACGGTAATGAAATAAGCCGCCAATACGAACATCTCGCGGCTAACGACAGCCAAGTCGAGTGGATCCACAACGATCAAATCGCATTTATCGGACAAGAGGGCACTTTGTATGCCTATGAACGACGCAATGCGGCCTTATCTGTCCTAGTAGAAGGGATAAATATGTTCAGTTTATCACCGGATCGCAAATCAATTGCCTTTTCACAGGACAAAGACACTGTCTACGCAGCTTCGTTATATGGAAACAATGTGCTGAGTAAAACCCAGCTCTTCAAAGGAGTCGTACCCTCACTTATGGCGTGGAGTTCGGATAATCGAAGGCTTCTCTTAAGCGGATGGAAGCCTTATGAGTGGGATAAGCCTCGAAGTACTCCAGCACCAGCTCCAGCTCCTGCTTCTGAAGCCGTTTCACACTCATCATCACCTCAAGTGGTTGAGGTGGGTTCTAAAGTAAATCAAAATTTAGTGATTGAATTCAAATAAAGAATCGAAGGGTTTCCTTCGGTTCTTTTTTTATTGACATCTCGTTGACATTTCGTTGACAAGTTGGTTAAGTGACCGCAACATCCCTGGTTTACATTAATCCTATAGGCGACACATTAAATAAACTTAGGACAAGGATGGGATGGAATTGAACAACAATAAATATTGGCTTGGACTTAGCTTGAGCGTTGTCATGTTGGGACTATCAGCCTGCAGCTCGAGCCCCGGCACGAGCACGAGCAATCTCAGCACGGACACAGGGAAAGCAGGAGAGTCATCGGCTCCACAACAAACCGGGACGAACGCGGCTAATCCTTCTAAAGGTGGCAAAGCAACGGTTGTTTTCTCCACTTTTTGGCCGGATGAGGGGCTCAAGAAGGCGAAGATGAGTTATGAGGCGGCCCATCCGAATATTACAATTGAGCTGCAGGATGTAGTGACGGATGATGCACATTCGGAAGCTGAACTGCAAAAGTATGTAACAGCGACGAATACAGCCATGTTATCAGGCAAAGGTCCTGATATGCTTGCTCTGGATATGCTGCCAAGCGAGAAATACGTTGGCCAACATTTGCTTGCTGATTTAAGTGGGTTATTGAAGAAAGACCCTGGATTTCTTAAGGGGGACTATTATAACAATATTCTGGAGAGCTCTCAGACCAATGGTGGCCTTTTCGGATTACCGCTATCTTTTTTCCTAAACGTATTAATTGGCGATGAAAAAGTCATCAAACAAACCGGTATCCCGATCGACGATAAGAACTGGACTTGGGAAAAGTATGCCGACACCCTCAAACAGCTAAGTCAAAAAGCTCCTAATAATAAACCGCCAACTGCTGGAGTAGCACCCTCAGATGGGAAAGAAATGATGCAAATACTGCTGGCTGAAATGGTAAAAGAAAATTACTCGCACCTAGTTAACGAATCTGCCCGTACGGCAAGCTTCGACTCGGCTGCTTTTACGGATATGATGGGACAGGTCAAAAAGATGTATGATGACGGCGTATTCGCTAGCACTCGCGGGGGATCCTATTTCATTCCTCGGAATGTGAACTCTGCCTGGGATTATCTCGTTACGATGAAGGAATCTGGCAACGAAGCGAGATTATATGCCAAACCAAGAGCGGAAGGAACGACAGCTGGGGGGTATTTTTACCCCTACAAGGTCATTGGGATCAATGATAAATCTACCGTTAAACAAGAGGCTTGGGAGTTTCTTCAATACTTGATGTCTGAGAATATCCAGCCTGCGCCAGAACGAGCCGGTTTCCCTGTCAACAAGAAAGTGTATGAAAAACAAGTTCAACAGCTACTAGCCAGCGGAACAGTCAAAGCTTATGAAGAAGGTCCACTGCACGGCCAATCGATTCCTGTCGATCCCGCCCAGATACAACTCCTGAACGGCTATCTATCCGATGCCATTCATCCCGTTGCTTTCCAGCCAACCAAGATCGAAGAGATTGTTCATAAGGAGAGCGTGGCCTACTTCAGCGGTCAGAAATCTGCGAAGGATGTAGCGAAACTTATCCAAAACAAGGTGATGACTTACTTGAATGAATAAATTCCAACTTCCGACTTGGCTTGGGAAAGAAAGTATTGTTCCATGGATTTTCTTGGCGCCTAGCGCAGCTGGCTTCATTCTGTTCTATATCATCCCATTTGGGATGGGCATTGTTTACTCTTTTACAGATGCTACGATTGGTGGATCGTTTGTCGGCTTCGATAACTATACGGCACTGCTCAGCAGCAAGTCTTTTCATAAAGCCTCTATGAATACCTTGCTTTTTACGAGTATTAGTGTGCCGCTTCTGATCCTATTATCCTTGATTCTGGCTATCCTCCTGAACCGTCAACTCGTTATTCGGGATTGGCTGCAGACGTCATTTGTCTTACCGCTTGTCGTGCCGGTAGCTTCCATCATTATGATATGGCAAATATTCATTGACTGGAATGGCGCTTTAAATGCATGGATGCACAGCCATAACTGGGGAAGAATCGATTGGATGCAGTCTGATGGATCGCTCGGGGTATTGGTGATTTTATATATTTGGAAAAATATCGGGTACGACATGATCTTATTCCTGGCTGGGCTTCAGGCGATTCCCGTTTCCTATTATGAATCCGCCAGGATCGATGGGGCGAGCAAGCTGCGTCAGTTCGTTCATATCACGCTGGTCTATTTGACGCCAACAATGATTTTTGTCGTACTGATCTCAATTATCAACTCGTTTAAAGTGTTCAGGGAAACGTATTTACTTGCAGGCGATTACCCGTATGACCGCATCTATATGCTGCAGCACTATATGAACAATATGTTCTTTTCTCTCGATATTCAGAAGCTGACCGCAGGGGCCACGCTCATGGTCGGTTGCATACTGATTCTGGTGTTCGCATTGCTATCTATCGAAGGGCGTTTTCAATCTTTTATGGAATAAAAGGAAGTGAAATGAATTGTGAAACGGCTGACCAAGGTCATAGCAACACTCTTGTTAGCGATGGCAGCAGGAATCTCCTTGGTTCCCATTGTATTAACTTTTACGAATTCTCTCATGACGGAAAGTGAGATCGGACTTAATTATGATTGGATTGGGAAAATGCCTGATGCAGCAGCAGGGAATAAGGATGCTTTCGTTAATCTGAAGTGGATTCCGGATTGGCTTAGTTTCAGTCAATATGCCGAAGTATTAGTGCGAAATCCGAAGTTCCTGCATATGTTCTGGAATTCTGTCGGGCTGGTCGTCCCCATTATCTTGGGGCAAGTCGCTGTAGCTTCGTTAGCGGCTTATGCTTTTGCCAAACTTCGTTTCCCTGGAAGGGACAAATGGTTTCTATGCTACCTACTGACGATGCTAATGCCATTTCAAGTGACCTTAGTTCCGAACTATATTATTTTGGATAAGCTTGGACTGTTAAATACGCGAGCAGCTATCGTACTGCCAGGCATCTTCGCGGCCTTCGGAGTCTTCATGCTGCGCCAGTTCATGCTTCATATTCCTGCAGTATTGACAGAAGCAGCCAAGATGGACGGTGCCGGGCATTTCACGATCTTTGGTCGGATCATTCTCCCACTTGTTAGACCGGGATTAGCTGCACTAATTGTTCTGTTATTCGTTGATTACTGGAACATGGTTGAGCAGCCGCTCATCTTTCTGCAGGAAGCGGTCGATCAGCCGCTATCGCTATATTTAGCGCAGATCAGCAAGGAGGCTAGAGGGGTTGTTTTCGCAGCATCCGTGCTCTATATG
>NZ_JBFTQB010000225.1:0-13153 GCF_056398785.1 Paenibacillus sp. 01T422
GTACTCTATAAAGTCGTCACATTTTTTTTCACAGAGGAGGAGCACTTTATGAGTTACACAGCGTTGTCATCTACTGGAAATGGTGGAGGGTATACGTCGACAGCAACCATCCTTGTTCTTTTCATCTTACTGGTTATCATTCTGACTTCAGTTAGCTTGTAAGGTTTTTACACCTCCTCACCAAGGAATTACTCTACTATTACATTCGTAGGATAATTTGCTGTATGGATCTCCATGGGTGATTGCTTTTGTAAGAAAGGAGGAATGAACTATGGGGTATGAAACAGGTGGTAATAGCGCAGCCGCAATTTTGGTTCTCTTCATTTTATTGGTTATTGTTACTATGACATTTGCATGGTAAACGTGTAGACATAACATTGACCTATGAAAAGCCGCGAAATTAGCGGTTTTTTTGTTTTACGAATAGGGCCCCACTTTATTTTCACATAAGTAGTCTCTTTGGTATCCTTCCGATAAAAGTATTTGATAAGCTCGTCTAATCGTGTATCATCAGGTAATAATGTTTTGGTTATGTACGAGGGAGGTCGACGATGCGAAGCAAATGGTTTATCCATAGAAGCAGCATTCAAAATAAATTTCTCATTTCGACAATATGCCTCATCCTTATTCCGCTCGGTGTCTTCGGGATCATTACGCTGCATATTTCCAAAAGTTCAATTGAATCGCAAGTGAGCCAGTCGAATCTCAAAACGCTTGGTCAGATTGCAGAGAAGACGGATATGCTGCTGGATGATGTGATCGCGGTTTCCAATACGTTCTATCTCAATGACGAGATTAACCATGCGTTTACGACGGAAATAACGGAAAACAGCTATGAAGAAGCGCATCTTCGTGCTGCTTTTGATAGGCTGCTCACGAATTCGATCTATTCCTTCGGAAAGCTGCAATATCATGTTACGCTACTTGGTCTGAACGGACTGGAGCAGTCGACGAATCCGCTCAATAAAAATATTCGAATTCGAGATATTGTAAATGAACCTTGGTTCCAAATGGCCGCTGAGGCAAAGGGACGTATTCTCTGGATTACGGAGCCGATTCCTGGACTTGTGCCGACGGAGGACGGTCGTAGCACCTTTCATGCGGTAAGAATCAGTAATCGGTTTGAAACCGGCGCACCTACGGGGCTCGTGATGATTAGTGTAAACGCAACCACAATAAGAAGTTTATATGAAAGTGCCTTGGACGAGCAGCGGGAAATTGTGATCGTAGGTGACGATGGCCGTGTGATCTCCTCCCAGGAAAACGGGAAGATCTTGACGAATGTTAAGGACCGTTCGTATTACTGGAAAATTCAGCAATATGAGTCGGGTTATTTCGTAGACCGTGAGAACAATACAGAGCAATTGATTTCTTTTCAGACGATCGGCAAAACGGGTTGGAAACTTGTCTCTTATACGCCGACAAAAGTTGTTCTTAGCAGCTTAAATCAAATACAACTAATTGTATCAGTTGTTTTTATTATCGTTGTGCTTCATAAGCACAGCAGTGACAAAGTCGATTCCGTCATTGTGGCTCTGGTCAAACTGCTGAAGCAATCAATCTCCAAGCATGACGAGATAATCCCGATCGAAGAGGAAATTAGTATGCTGCACAATTATATGTATATCCAGCAAATCCGTCAGGGAGATAAACTGGAGGTTCATTATGAACTCGATGACGAAATTATGCCTTTCAAAACGATCAAGTTAATCCTGCAACCGCTGGTGGAGAACGCGATCTTTCATGGACTGGAGCCGAAGCTCGGGAAGAGAACACTGTGGATCAGAGGGGATATGCAAGATGGAGATATTCTGTTTGAAATTAGGGATGACGGCGTAGGAATGGAATCAACGAGTAAAGCTGGCGTGTTCTTAGAAGAGTATGCTGGGGGTGGACAAGTAGCTCATCGTGGGGGATTGCGGAATGTACATGAGCGAATCCAGCTGTACTACGGCTCGAAATATGGACTAACGGTGGAATCAGAACCGGGAGTAGGAACGAAGGTAATGGTCCTAATACCAGCATGGTATAAGTGGGAGGAGAGGAATGCAAGATGAACATTCTCATCGTAGATGATGAACCGATTTTTCGCGAGTGGTTTCAAATGACCGTTGCTAAGCTGGGAGAGCCTTACCGCATTGCCGGAGAAGCTGCAAATGGTCTTGAGGCGATAGATTTTTGCCGATCGCATGATGTTGATTTGGTCGTGACGGATGTCAAAATGCCCGGTATGAATGGGATTGAACTGATTAAGAGCTTGAAGCAGGAAATGCCGAGAATTCGGGCCGTTATTTTCAGCTCCTATAATGAGTTTCAATTCGCAGCCGAGGCGCTTAAATTCGGGGCAAGTGAATACATTCTTAAAGCGGAAATTACGCTTCAGGGTCTGGACGAGGTCCTGCATAAGATCGGGAAGGATATTGAACTGGACCATAGCAAATTGGTCGAAATTAACTCCCTGCGCAGTCTGCTAAATCAGAACCAACTGGCGCTTCGCACAGCTTATTTCAAGGAGCTTCTGCAAGGAAACCAACAGGAGATGAATGATTTTCACGATAAAATGGTGCTGTTCGGCACTGGGCTGACGGAGAGGAACTTGACGGTACTTGCGTTAGGCGCGCTTCAAAGCCCAGAGCTGAAAATTCAAGAGGAAGATTTGCGAATCCTTGCGGTAACCAATATTGTCAATGAGACCTTGATGAATGAAGCTGGCAATGGATGTTCTTTTCTCTATGAGGAGAATGTGGTCATGCTGCTGGTTAATATCAAGAGCACGAGTATGAAATCTCAAAGGGAGTCCCTGCTGCTGTTGGCTAACCGGGTAGCGGAAAATTTGCGGAAATTTATTGGTTTGCATTCAGCAATCAGCATCAGTACGACCTATAGCCGCCTTTCCTTCCTGCCGGAGCAGGCTAGAGAGGCATTAGAGGCGCTGCATCTGCCATTATTTTATGAGGATCGCAGCATTGTGTATTATCAGTCCCCGATTTCTGCTGGTCAAGCTGACACGATTCCTGTGCCTGACTCCTTTCATCGGCACTTGGATTTGGGTCAAATTCGAGAGGTGCCCGAAGCTTGCAAGCAATTCATGAACGATATGACTGAGCAAAAAGTACTGAACGCTAAGCAGGCTAGGGCGCTATCCCTTGAGCTAACTTACGCCATGGTGAATAAAGCAAGAGCCTATCAAGTGCCGGCTACTAAGCTTGATCTGTTGTATAGCGAGGCACACCTGGAGGTGTTGCGGCTGAAAACGTTTCGAGAGCTCAGAGGTTGGACGGAGAAACGGCTTGACACGATTGTGCAGTGGATTGAACAACATCGGCGCAAATATGGAGAAGCTGTACAGAATGCTTGTGATTTTATTCAAAAACACTTTGCAGAGGAGCTTTCGCTTCAACAAATTGCCAACCATGTTCACCTGAGCCGCAACTATTTCAGTGAGCTTTTCAAAAAAGAAACGGGGATGAATTTCAACGAGTACCTCATGCAAATAAGGTTAGAGCAGGCCATGAGCCTGTTGAGTACAAAAACGCTGAAAGTTTCGGAAGCAGCCGTGCAAGTGGGCTACGCGAACGCAAGTTATTTTATTAAGTTGTTTAAAAAATATACAGGAATCTCGCCCTCTGAGTACATGGAGCTGCACAATAGAGCTTAGAATCACTAGACATCGCTTGAATGCGGTGTTTTTTTGTTCGCCTGCGAGTCTATCGGATTATTTTTGCATATCAAAGGAATAATTTTGTATAAGATCTGTGCAGGTTCGTACCCCCGATTTCAGAAGCATGCATTTGTTCAAAAAAAACGGAAACCAGTTTCACTATGACCCATTCCCGATTTCTTATAATAAAGTTGTCAGATAGATGAACCACAAGGGGAGGCTTTCGAATATGAAAAAGCAATGGGTTGCCGGGGGGATCGGCATTATACTGTCGGCCAGTATCCTGCTCAGCGGTTGCAGCAGCAGTACGGAGCAGCTAAACAAGAAGAGCGACGGAGCCGGGGGCGGAAGCAAAACGCTCACTTTCTGGAGGGCAGGTACAGATCCTGCGGAGAATGCGTATTGGAAACGTGTGATCGGCGATTTTGAGACGAAGCATCCAGGGGTGAAAGTGGCGTATAGCGAGGTTCCTTTCGGTTCAGATATGGAAACGAAACTGAATGCTGCTTATGCCAGCGGAACGTCGCCGGATGTGTTGTCTTACACATTGGCATCCTTGGCGCAGCGGGCGAATTTGGGACAATATGAGCCATTGGATGCTTACACGAGCAAATGGGCAGATAAAAGCGATATGCTGGAAAGTGTCGTTGATACGGGTACCTACAAAGGGAAGCTGTACGGCATAGGCTTCATCCCTGATCCAAGGGTTCTGCTGTGGCGTAAGGATCTGTTCAAAGCAGCGGGACTGGACCCTGAGAAGCCGCCGGCCAATTGGGATGAACTGACACAATACGCGGAAAAGCTGACTAAGAAGGATGGAGCGACAACAACGATGGCTGGTTTCGGCATTCCGACGGCGACCGGTTGGACGTTATGGCAATCCTTCGTTCTGCAAAACGGCGGCAAAATTATTGATGCGGAGAATAATACTCCCTTATTCGATTCCCCGGAATCAATTGAGGCTACACAATACCTCATTGATATGGTGAAAAAGGGAATCACGATTCCGAACGATTCAACGAAATCCAATGAGAATCTGTTCCCGAACGGAAAAGCGGCGATTGCCTATGATAGCCCTGCTGCGTTCACGAATTTACAGAAGGATCATCCCGAGCTTAATGGGCAAATTGGTGTATCTGGCCCTATCTCCCGGAAAATGAAGTCCACCTTCGCTGGCATGCGTTTGTTGTTCATGAGCTCACAAAGCAAACAGAAGGACCTGGCTTTTGAATTTATGCAAACCGTCATGGCCAAGGAAGAGACATGGGCGAGATATAAGGAATTGGGGACTCCTGTCGTCAGGAAGTCTTTGAAAGACGATTATATTAAAGAAAATCCAGTCATGAACGGTGCCATCTTCGATGCTGTGACTTATGGACAAGGCGCTGCGAAAGTGACGTATTCGGGCAAAATGTATGAGTTTATTAGCTTAAATCTAGAAGAAGCCTATTATGGGAAGAAAACAGGGGAGCAAGCCATGAAAGATGCTGCGGCTCAATTGACCAAGGAGCTTCCAAATCTAATTTCCAAATAGGATCTGAGTCGCCTGCGTGAAGATTGCTTGCAGTCTACGGGCAGGCGATTTACGTTCAACCTGATGAAACGAGGTGGTTTCCCATGAAGCCGACTGCAACGACAGGTGCCCAAGGAGGCATTGGTCGATATAAATCGCTCCGCAGATTGCGTTACGATTATGCCGGATATGCGATGATTGCTCCCGGGTATGTCATTTATTTTGCCTTTATTTTTATTCCACTGTTAATTAGCTTCTATTATAGCTTCACAAATTATAACTTCTATAGCAGCCCGTCTTTTATTGGTCTACAAAATTATGCGCGATTGCTGCATGATGGTATGTTCGCCAAAGCTATGACGAACACCTTAGTTTACGCATTCTGGACGATACTTCCCCAAATTGCCCTTGGACTCGTTCTGGCTGTTCTGCTGAATGGAGGAATTTTCGGCAAGGTATTTGCTAGAGCGAGTATCTATGTGCCTAACGTAACATCCATGGTGGCCGTGTCCATGATTTGGCTCTGGATTTATGATCCTTCGCTGGGGATTATGAACCGCGTATTCAAGACGGTAGGTCTCGATCCGGTTCAGTGGTTGTATGATCCCAAAACAGCCATGCTCGCAATCGTGATCATGAGTATCTGGAAATCACTGGGGTATACGATGATTATTTATTTGGCGGGATTGCAGTCGATTCCCTCTAGTTTATATGAAGCAGCCCATATGGATGGAGCATCCAAATTAAGACAGTTCTGGTCGGTAACCTTTCCGATGCTCAAGCCTACGACCTTTTTTATCCTTATTATGACGTGTATTAACTCCTTCATGGTTTTTGAGCAAGTGAATATTCTGACGAACGGCGGGCCAATGGGTTCGACGACTACCGTTGTGCACCAAATCTATTTGCGCGGTTTCCAGGATTTCCAGATGGGGTATGCATCGGCTATGGCCATGGTGCTGTTTGCCATTACGCTTGTAATTACAATCGTCAATTTCAAATACGGTAATCAGGGTGATGATCTGGATGTGGACTAGTAGAAGGAAAGGAGGGATTTCGTTTGAAAAGTAAGATGAGCATCACGATTCTGATATCGGCCATTATGCTCGCAGTTGCTCTGCTGATGCTTTTTCCATTCATGCTGATGGTGGTTACCTCTTTCAAGACTATGGGAGAAATACAGTCACCTACATTCTCATTTATTCCGCATAAATGGATGTTTCAAAATTACGTGCTGGCCATGTCCAAGGGGGACTGGCTCCGTTATTTCTATAATTCTTTTGTTGTGACAGTGATTACGGTGGTTGCTAGTCTTGTGCTGAACTCGATGGCTGGTTACGCTTTTGCTAGATTGCGGTTTCCTGGAAGAGACATCTTGTTCTTTTCCGTATTGATCGGTATTATGGTGCCTTCGCAAGTAACCATGATTCCAACCTTCCTTATGATGAAAATGTTTCCATTAGCCGGAGGCAACGATCTATTCGGAGCGGGAGGCGTCGGATTAATTAACAGTTATGGCGGATTAATTTTTCCGTTTGTGGCAGGCTCGTTCGGCATTTTTCTATGCCGTCAGTTTTTCCTTACTTTCCCACGGGCTTTGGATGAGGCGGCGCAAATTGATGGAGCCTCCACCTTGCGGGTGTTTTATCAAATCTATTTGCCTTTAAGCAAGCCGGTACTAGCTACACTGGGCATTTTCAAAACAACGGCGACCTGGAATGATTATATGTGGCCGCTTATTATGACTAACTCGGAGCAGATGAGAACCGTGCAGCTGGGCTTGACGATGTTTCGCGGGGAAACGAGTGTGGAGTGGAATTTATTAATGGCCGCAACGACGCTTGTTGTACTTCCGCTTATGCTACTGTTCCTATTTGCCCAAAAATATTTCGTTCAAGGGATTGTAACCACAGGTCTCAAAGCATAAAATGACGAATTGGTTTGAGGAAATCTTGGATGGGAGGCTGCTATGAATACAATTGTTGTGCTTTTGGATACGCTCAATCGGCATCTGCTGCAGGCGTATGGAGGGGATTGGGTAAAGACGCCTAATATCGATCGACTTGCGGAGAAATCCGTTGTCTTCGATCAGCATTGGTCAGGATCACTCCCCTGCATGCCAGCGCGAAGAGATCTCTTAACGGGAAGAACAGCTTTTCTGGAAAAAGGATGGGGCGGCATTGAGCCGTTCGATGAAACGTTGCCGAATGTCCTGCGGAAAGGTGGGATTTTCAGCCATATCGTGACCGACCACTATCATTATTTCGCTACAGGTGGCGAGAATTATTGCCAGTCCTTCACGACATGGGACTTTCATCGCGGGCAGGAGGATGATCCTTGGCATTCGACCGTAAGCGAGCCGGAAGTGCCGGATGAGCACTATGGTAGGGTTAGAACTCAGTATGAAAGAAACCGGAAGAGGTTCCTGCAAGAAGAGGATTATGCGGGTCCGCGAACGATGCGAGCTGCTTGCGAATGGCTGGAGAGCAATAGCGAGGAGGACAATTATTTCTTGATGGTAGAAGCCTTCGATCCGCACGAGCCTTTCGATTGCCCGAAGCATTATCTAGATCTGTATCAAGATGATTACAAGGGTCCGCTTTATAATTGGCCTAACTATGGGGATGTAGATGTGCCGGAAGAGGCGGTTGCGCATGTACGCAAACGTTATGCAGCTAATCTTACCATGATTGATCATTGGCTTGGCAAGCTGCTGGATACGATGGATCGTTTGGCATTATGGGAGGATACTCTGCTGATTTTCACAACGGATCACGGCTTTTTACTCGGCGAGCATAAGAAAATGGGTAAAAACCAGATGCATGTCTTCAACGAACTCGCACATATTCCCATGATGATTCATGTACCTGGTGGCGATCGCAACGGCACACGAATCAACGCACTCACGCAAAATATTGATGTGATGCCAACGATCCTTGATTATATGAATGTGGCGATTCCGGAGCAAGTGAAGGGTCATTCCTTAAGGGGACTTCTTGAGGGGCGAGCGGACAAGGTCCGCAAGGCGGCGATCTATGGTTATCACGGCATGGCAGTGAATGTGACTGACGGCAATTATACCTATATGAGAGCTCCACGTGCAGTAGACAATCATCCATGTTTTACGTACACGGCAATGCCCACAACTTTCCGTTCCTATTTGGGCCATCAGGTCCAAGAGTTGATTGAAACGGGCCGTTTCTTGTCATATACGCGATTTCCATTGTTTAAAGTGCCTGTGAGTCGGCAGGGAGAGCCTTACGCGACGAACAGCCAGGTCATGGAGACGAAACTCTATGATATATCGAAGGATTATCAACAGCAGCATTCGATTCAGGACGCCGAGTTGGAGGCACGTATGATTAGGCTGCTTATAGAGAGTATGCAGGAAGCGAATACGCCGTTAGAGCAATTCGAGCGACTCGGATTGTAGGTGCTGCTTTGATGTCCTATAAAGATAGGTTTCTCCAGTAATGCCAGAATAATTCGTACCTAGCATCAGGAAAGAGGCTGTCCCATGAGGTAGATATACCTTGAGGGCAGCCTCTTGCTTATTCAGGCAGAAACCAGCATTTCAGTACAGGACTTCTTCTGAAATTATAGTATAACGGACTCAAGAGAACGCACATAGGAATCTAATTTAATGAAAATAATAATACTTCTCATTACCGGAATAACAAAGGATCAGCTAGGGAGGATGTAAAATGTCTGGTGAGATCGCGGCCCAACCGATTAACGGAGGAATCGCTCCAGACAAGCTTCCAACCTCTGTATTATAGATTGTTCTGCGTTTTGTCCACATGGTATAAGGCACGACATATAGGAAGAGCCCCAGGAAACCTACGAAAGCAGATAGCGGCGAAGCAATATACAAGGCAACTAGACCACCGATCGAGATCCAAATACCAATGATCAGTCCGATCCTGGTATCAATTATGCCGGAAACGGTTGGCCTGTTTTTCGTTCGTTCCATCATGCGATCGATATCACGGTCGTATAAATTATTAAAGATACCGGCCGCTCCTATCACTAAGGAAGAACCAATTAGTGCTAATGTCATGTTGCCGATCTTATCCATTAGCGGTATGTGATGTACGAACAACGCCATACTAAGCCCTGCGATCATGGCGATGAGGTTCGATTTAATAATGCCAATCTTTATCGTTTCGAATAGGACCTTCGTGATTGAGATTGGAACTGTTTGAATGCTAACCGTATTGCTTTGGATTTGCATGTCACTAACACACCCCTCCCGGTAAATTAACTTCTATATGTTCAGGTTACCATATAGGTGCCGCTCTTGTGCTTAGCTTCAACAAACACTCATGATTCTGTCATAAATCTTTGTCGCTTTCGTGAATTAGCTAGTATCAAATTCATGGAAAGAGGCAAAATTTCGGTTCACTATAAATAAAAAAAGGTATAACCTTTGAACTTGCAAGGGTTATACCTTTTTTCTACTTATTTCACGGCTGACGCCAAATAACCATAGCCACTCTTCTCCATATCGGCCTGAGGGACGAAGCGGATGGAGGCGCTGTTGATGCAGTAACGTTTGCCGCCCTTATCGGCGGGGCCATCATCGAAAACATGGCCGAGATGAATGTTGCCGACTCGGCTGCGCACCTCGGTCCTCACCATGTTGAAGCTTGTGTCCTTGTCGAAGGTGACGACATCGGGATCGATCGGCTTCGTGAAGCTAGGCCAGCCGCAGCTGGCATCGTACTTATCATTGCTTGAGAACAGCGGCTCACCCGTTACCACATCGACATAGATGCCGGGTTTGAAATTATCCCAATATTCGTTGGAGAACGCCTTTTCCGTATCGTTAAGCACAGCGACGGCATACTGCGATTCCGTCAGCTTCGTCTTCAGCTCTTCGTTACTCGGACGGGAGTAAAGGGCGGGGTCGACCTTAACAGGTTTGTTGTTCACCTCATCCAGAACGGACAGATCAACATGGCAATAGCCGTCGGGATTTTTGTCCAAATAGTCTTGATGGTATTCCTCTGCCAGGTAATAATTTTTCAGCGGCATCACTTCGGTTACAATTTTCTTCGTGTATTTCTTCTGTTCCTTGGCGACGATATCGTTGATGACGGCCAGATCGGCGTCGTTGGCGTAATAAACTCCCGTCCTGTAGTTGATACCGACATCGTTGCCTTGTTTGTTTACGCTCGTCGGATTGATGACCTTGAAGTAGTCGGTCAGAAGCTCGGACAGTGGAATCCGAGCTGGATCGTATTTCACTTCGGCAGTTTCGGCAAAGCCGCGGTCGCCGCGCACAACATCCTCGTAGGTCGGATTTTCTCCTGTACCATTCGCGTAGCCAACCGTGACGTTCTGAACGCCGACGATACGCTCCATGTAAGCCTCGATTCCCCAGAAGCAGCCCCCGGCCAAATAGATCGTCTGCAAATTACTGTGAGAGTAATCGATTTTGTCATTTGGGTTAGGCGATCTGGTATTGGTTGGACTGCCGTTCGTTTCTGCGGCGGCACCCGACATCGTTGATGACGTCATACCGAGCGAATTGCCAAGCGTGGCGGGTCGACCGCAAGCGGAGAGCAGCAGCACCAGAATAAAGGAACAGGTGAATACGATTCGTTTCAACAAATTCTCCTCCTCTTTCAAAGCATATTTAGACACGATCAGGAAATTTGCTTGAATTCCGACGTTATGACATCATTGGTGTTGTGACCAGGGACKGTTTTCACGAGTACGCCGTCTGAGCCGATATAGAGGGAGGTCGGATAGCCGCGTATCCCGAATTTCTGAGCCCATTTTCCGTCGTCGTCGATCAGGACTGTAACGTTCTTAGCCGTGTTTTCGGCCTGCAGTCCTTTGAACCATTCTTTGAAATCCGCTGAGCTCTGTTCGCCCTTATAATTCGGATTGACAATTGTAATGACCTTGAAATCGTTGTCCTGACCTGCAAGCGTGTTCAATTCATCCATGCCGGCAAGACAAATCGGACACCAGGATGCCCAATATTTCACATACACTTTCTGCCCGGCCAGACTAGCCAAGGACACCTCACTTCCGTTGACATCCTTGAGATCGAACATCGGAGCGGCCGATCCTTTGTTCACCGCCACCGCGGCCTTGTCTGACGTGTTCGCAGCCGGTTTATTGCTTCCGCAGGCTGTCAGAATTAGCAGGAAGGCTAGTAGGGAAATGGCCACCGTGGACCATCTCATACTTCTTTTCATGACAATTTCCTCCTTTATTGTTACATTTATCTAATTAATCGTCCTTCTCAAAACCAATTCACGATAATATTCAAATCGTTCGTCATCAGAAGCACTCCCATGATGATCAGCAAAATACCGGAGACGACCTTTAACGCGGGCGTATGCTTATTGAGCGCTCGTAGTCGCCCGATCAGGAGATCCRAGCAGAGCGACAGGATCAGGAAAGGGATGGCTAAGCCCAGCGCATATACGATCATAAGGCCGCCGCCTTCCAGAGATGAACCTTCGCTCGCCGACAAGCTGAGCACGGCTGCCAGTACGGGACCGATGCACGGCGTCCAGCCGAAGCTGAACGTGAAGCCGAGTAGGAAGGAAGCAGCGAACCCCTTCTTTCCCTGCCAGTTCACAGCGAGCTTGCGCTCGCGCAGAAGAAACGGCAGACGGACCACACCAGTCTGGAAAATACCGAATGCAATGACGAATATGCCGCATACACGCATGAACCAGGAACTATTAATGATGCTTCCCAGCGCGCCTGCACCGAAACCAAGCAGGACGAATACAAATGAGATGCCGAAAATGAAAAATAGGGTGTTGCTAATCAGCGATAGATGAATCTTTAGGTTTCCTAATTGAACTGTCTTCTTTCCTTCACCTGGAGCGACTCCGCCGAGCTGTGCTAAATAGACGGGTAAGAGAGGCAAGATGCAGGGAGAGAAGAAGGAGAGAAGACCAGCCACAAATACGCTTCCAACGAAGACCTGCTCCGTCAACATGTCAGTGCCCCCTTTCTTTACTTACATTTAGTTTACATTTTTTTCTGCACCATGGATATCCACTTTAATCATCAGAATCTGTGAAATCATTATCTCTTTCGGAGAGCCTAGGAGGAGCAACACGGGTTCGCAAAGTGACAAAAATTGATATTCTACTAAGATGGACAAGAAGAACAAGAATTGTCACTTACTTGCAGTGGATCATGCTCCTATAATAAAGCCTAATACGTTGTCTTGTTAGTTCCGGACACTTGAACAGCGGTGAAGCAACAAACATCAACAGGGAGGCTATTATGAAAATATTGACAACCAAGAGGGTCAGTTTGACAATGCTTGTGCCACTTTTAATAGGAGTGATGGCAGGCTGTGGAGAGAGTAAGGAGGCTCCCAAGGGTAGTAGCGCTGCTGCACCTGATCTGAAGGTTCAGTTTATGGTTCCGTCATTTGCGGATATTCCAGATATGAACAATGAGTATTGGTCGAAGTTCCAAAAAGATAATAAAGTTCAACTGAACATAGATTGGATTCCTTCGGGCGACTATGATACGAAATTTGACCTGGTCTTGGCATCCGGCAACATTCCAGAGGTTATTGTTGCGAACAGCATTACACGTCCAACGCTGCAAAATGCCGTGAAACAAGGGGCATTTTGGGATTTGACGCCAATCTTGGGTGATTTCAGCAAGTATCCAAATTTAAAGAAAAATGGATATAAGGACGTATGGAATTATGTGCGAACGGATGGCAAAATTTTCGGTGTTCCTCGTAATCGTCCCCACATTGACCTCAGTCTCAAAATGAGAAAGGATTGGCTGGATAAATTCAACTTACCAGTGCCTACTACATTAGATGAATACGCAGCAACGCTGAAGACAATTGTTGACGGTGATCCCGACGGGAATGGTAAGAAAGACACGGTTGGTTTGATTGGCCAAGGCAACACAGGCAACTTCTTTGCCGACAGCGATGGAAGCTTTTTGTCCGCATTTGGAGGCTTGGATCCTATCTA